>DTYK01000300.1 GCA_012961925.1 Candidatus Latescibacterota bacterium | reverse complement strand
TCACACATTATAGCTATCTATCTGCAAAATCCTGCCTTACGGCCTCAATCGGGGATATGGCCTGTTGACCCCTTCCGCTGAAGTCCCGTATTGCCCCTTACTCACAACTTTGCACCACAGGTCTTGCAGTGTGTGGCGCCATGGGAGACAAATCTGCCGCACTCCGAGCATCGGAGCCGTGAAGTCTTAATCTGTTTCTCCTTCTCCTTCGCATTCCTCTTCCCCGTAAGGTAGGCAATATCATCCTGCGACTCCAACCACAAAGTTCTCTTCTCTTTGCAACCCATTCTTATTCTCCTTTGCAAGTCTTCCTAAAAGTCGAAGTTTCTTAATACCTCCACTCACCCACTATAATTTATACGCCCTGATCCCCATATAGTTCGACTGAAATAACCGACCAATACAATTGCTCTCCGCTTCCCTCGACCCATAAAGACTCCAGCCGGCAGACTGAAAAGCCTCGCCTACCGGCTGTGAAATAAACTAAATAAGGAAATCTAAGGGAGGGAACCCTCCCTGCGTCACAAGAGGAAAAGGATTTGGGGTTTTGTGATCCTCGACTCTTCTCCCCAAGCTTCTTTGAATCAGTGCATTTCCGCAGATAGTCTTTCGACGACCGCCGCAATCTTATCCGCAGCATCGTTCTTATCCACTTTATACACCTTGCCTGTCTTCCTCAGCCTTATCTCGATCTTACCCTCCTTCAATGTCCTTTCACCTATGGTCACCCTTACAGGGATCCCGATCAGATCTGCATCCTTGAACTTTGTCCCTGCCCTGAGATTGCGGTCATCCATGAGGACCTCAAACCGCCTCCCGATGAGCACGTCGTAATACCTCTCCGAAAGCCGGCGAACCTCTTCATGCTCAAAGTTCAGGGGCAGAATATGGACCTGATACGGGGCGATTGTTATCGGCCATACGATACCATCCTTATCGGCATGCTGTTCTATGGCTGAGACCATAATCCTCTCAAGACCGATCCCATAGCTTCCCATAATGATCGGCCTGTGTTCGCCATCTGCGTCGAGGAAAGTGGCTCCCAAGGCCTCTGAGTACTTCGTCCCGAGCTTGAATATATGGCCAACCTCTATGGCCGAAGATATGTCCAGGGGTGAGGTACACTCGGGACAGAGGTCACCCGGTAGCACGGTCCTGAGGTCAGTGTACCGATCCACCTTGAAATCCCTCCCTGGCTCAAGTCCGGTCAGGTGATGGTCATCCTCATTCGCCCCTGTGATCAGCCCCCTCGCCCCCTTCAGGGCGAGATCCGCTATGATCTCTATCCCCTCAAGGCCTACGGGACCTATAAATCCTGCCTGGGCTCCCGTTAATTTAAGAACCTCCTCGGGCTCGGCAGGCCGGAATTCGCAACCAAATACCTGCTGGGCCTTGGTCTCATTGAGCTGATGATCTCCCCTGATCAAAACCATAACCGGACCCTTTTGCGAGATCATAAGGAGCGATTTCATCAGTCGTTGTGGAGGCACATGAAGGTACCCGGAAACCTCCTCTATTGTCTTTTTACCAGGAGTGTAGACCTTCTTCACCTCTTCGGTCTCGCAGGGATATGCAGGAGCCTTAGAAGTGGAAACCTCGAGGTTTGCGGCATACCCACAGGATTTACACAGCACCGCCTTATCTTCCCCCGCGGAGGACAGGACCATGAACTCTTCCGATTCTGATCCGCCCATAATCCCGCTCGACGCCCTCACAGTGAAGAAGTCCAACCCGCAGCGCTTTAATATCCGTTGATAGACCTCCCGGTGGAGCCTATAGCTCTGGTCCAGGCCTCCGACGTCCACGTCGAAGCTATATGAGTCTTTCATCAGGAACTGTCTGCCCCTCAGAAGGCCTGATCTGGGTCTGGGTTCATCCCTGAATTTTGTCTGAATCTGGTACCATATCTGGGGCATATCGCGATAGGAGCGGATCTGGCCGGCGGCAATGGCAGCAAATATCTCTTCATGGGTTGGGGCCAGGCAGAGGTCCGCACCCTTTCTGTCTTTTAACCTGAACATCAACTCTCCCGCTTGCTGCCAGCGTCCTGTCTTCTCCCAGATATCCCTCTTGCTGAGGACAGGAAGCAGGAACTCCTGTCCACCGATCCTGTCCATCTCTTCACGGATGATCCCCTCTATCTTCCTCAACGTCCTCCATCCTAAGGGAAGATAGGAGTATATACCTGCTGCGTGGGGTTTTATCATCCCCGCTCTCAGCATGAGCCTGTGGCTCAATATCTCCGCCTCAGCGGGGGTCTCCTTCTGCGTGGGGATAAATGCCTTTGAAAGTCTCATCTGGCTTCTCCAGGTCGGTCCATTCGGTATTTTTCAGGGTTCGATTTCCAAATTCGAATTCATAGTTCATCCACTAATTTAAGCAGCCTTTTGAGGTCCTCCCTTATCTCGGAGATTAGATATCTGGATTCTATCTCTTCAGAAGAGCTCTTTAGCTGCTCCTGCACGAATTCCTTATCGTCAAGAAGTTTCTCCTTCGCTGCCTCGATGGTATATTTCTCTTCGTGTAACAGGCGCTTGAGCAGAAGGACGATCTTTATATCCCTGGAGCGGTAAACCCTGTTGCCTGCCCGGTTTTTCCGCGGGCGCAGGATAGAGAACTCCTCCTCCCAGAACCTGAGAATGTGCGGCTTCACTCCGGTAAGCCTCGACACCTCGCCGATTGAGTAGTAAAGCTTAGCCATGGGGCGACCACCAAACCTCCGGCTTTGCCTCTCGGGTCATCAGTTCTGCAACAGCTATCTTGGGATCTTCATTCTGGAAGAGCACGCGATAGACCTTCTCTGTGATGGGCATCTCCACACCCATCTTCCTGGAGAGTTGAAATGCCGACCTTGTCGTCCTCACCCCCTCTGCGACCATCTTCATCCCTGCCAAGATCTCGTTCAGCCGCCTTCCTTGCCCTATCTGTTCGCCAACATATCTATTCCTGCTGTGGCGACTGATACAGGTGGTGATCAGGTCGCCCATCCCGGATAAGCCGGCGAATGTCAAAGGGTCGGCACCCATGGCCACGCCGAGGCGTGTGATCTCGGCCAGGCCCCTGGTTATCAGAGCCCCCTTGGTATTGTCTCCGAAGCCAAGCCCATCACAGATCCCAGCAGCCAGAGCGATCACATTCTTCAGGGAACCGCCCAGTTCGACGCCCACTATATCCCTGTTCGTATACACGCGTAATGTCGAGGTCATAAACGTGCTCTGAACCTTCCCGGCAAATTCGAGGCTGGAGGACGCAGCAACCACTGTAGTAGGGATCTTACGGCTGACCTCCTCGGCATGGCTTGGACCCGAAAGGGCAACGATCTGGTCGGGTTTTACAGGAAGTTCTTCGGCCAGAACCTCGGACATACGCCTTAAGGTCTCATTCTCGATTCCCTTGGCGACGCTTACCACCAGTGGTGAAACTTCACAGGCAAGCCCTGCATCTTCAGCGAAGCAGGGAGCGGCCTTTTTAGCCACATCGCGCATAAATTCGGAAGGAACAGCAAAGACGACCATATTGGAACCAGACAGGACTTCTGCCATATCTGAGGAGATAAGAATCTCCTCCGGGATCCTGACTCCGGGCAGGAAAGCGGGGTTATGTCTGGTCTTTACCATCTGGCGTGCGTAACCCGGATCAAACTCCCACAGCCGTACCAGATTTCCGTTTTCATGGAGTAGTATCGCCAGGGTTGTGCCCCAACCACCAGCCCCTATAACGGCAATATTCATCCTTCGTTCCTACCTGCTGCCCTGCGAATAAAGGAGGGATGAAAACAATCTACCTCGAACTTCCAATCAGCTGCGTATTTTAAAACTCGCTCCACATACTCGGCCAGGACAATATCACTTCGTGGGAATCCGTATTCAGAGGTAGCTTGACCATCTGCACCTCTGTTTCGAATTTAATCTGCCTTCGAAAGCCTCGTCAACTTGTTCTCCTGGCCTCTCAGGAGTCTGCTGATGTTCGACCGGTGCGTAAAGAAGATCAAACCTGCTAACAGAGAGGTAAAGATCAGGAGTTCATCCGAGACCGCCTTGCTTAAAACGACCTTCTCCACAAAGAGCACCAGTGGCAGAACCACAGCGGCAGAGAGTGATCCAAGGGAGACATACCTGGTCGAAAAGGTGACCACGCACCATACTGCCACCGCGAGGGCGATCTCCGTTGGTGCCAACGCAACAAGGACCCCGGCTGCTGTTCCGACACCCTTCCCTCCCCTGAATCCGGCAAAGACAGTCCATATATGCCCCAGGATCGCAAAAACCCCGGCAAGGATGCGAAGCACGTCCATGCCAAGGACGGGGACGTCTATCATTATCTTCGTAACGACGAGGACGGCCACCATCCCCTTGGCAAGATCAACAGCCAGCACGGAGAGGGCAGGGGCAAGGCCAAGAACGCGATAAGCGTTAGTAAACCCGGCATTTCCACTACCATAATCCCGGATGTCTATCCTCTTTAGGACCTTGCCAGCGATTATACCCGTGGGGATAGAACCTAAGAGATAGCTCACAAGCAGGATCGACAACAGCGTAAGCATAGCCTTATCTCCATCGCATCATGGGCTATAGATGACCTCAATGGTAAATTTTCCTTCGCTTCATCCACCCCGACGTCTTTTTCTACCTTGAACTATTTACACCAGCCGGGTGGTGTGATGTAACTTCCCCTTAAGCCTCAACCGTCCCCTATTTTTCTCTCTTACTGCTCTTCCAGCCTCACATCTACGTAGATCTTCTGCTTTTCAGAGGCTATCAATCTGTTAAATGCCTCTTTCAGCTTCTCCTGCCTCACCATGTTCTCTAACAACTGATAGTCCTGCTCAAGGCTTAACGGTCGTTCAGACTTCCTTTCGTTGAGCCTGACGATATGAAATCCGAGCCAGGATCTAAAAGGCTGGCTCGTCTTACCCACCGAGAGGCGATCAATTGCCGTCTTGAAGGCTGGAGGGAGCTGATCAAGGGCAATCCACCCTAAAAGCCCGCCTTCCGCAGCAGTCTGTGTATCCTGAGAGTACATCCTTGCCAGATCGGCGAAATCCTCGCCATCGACTACCTTCCTTCTTAGCTCTGCGAGTCTGTTCACAACCGCCTTTATATCATCCTCAGAAGGGGCCGTCCTGATCAGGATATGCCGGGCCCTGACTTTATCTCCGTCCTTCTCCTCCACCTTGATTATATGATATCCGAGGTCCGTCTCCACCACATCACTTATTTGGCCCGGTTCCAGTGAAAAGGCCACCTCTTCAAATTCAGGAAGCATGGTTCCCCTGGTAAACCAACCAAGATCTCCCCCTTCCCCGGCAGAACCCGGATCCTCAGAATACTCCTGTGCCAACATATCGAAATCCTCGCCACTGCGGATCCTCTCTAAAAGCTGCTGGATCCGCTGATACGCTTGCTCCCGATCCACAGAGGGCTTCAGCAGAATGTGGCTTATATTCACCATCTCGGGTTGACGGGGGAGGCTGTCAGCATTTGCCCTGAAAAAATCAACGACCTCCCTGCGTGAAACGGTGATGCCCTGGGCAAGCGAAGCCATGACCTTCTGTTTCAACAGGTAGTTTTTGATCTCCTCCCTGTACCTCTTCCGAAGCTCCCTCTCGGTCAACCCTTCCCTTTTAAGCTGTCTTTCATACTCCTGTGGTGAACTAAACTGCCCTTTGATCCTCTCCAACTCCTCATTCAAAGCATCATTGATCTCCCTGTCCTTGATAACTATGCTGTCCCTCTTCGCCTTGATAAGAAGCACCCTATCATTTATCATGGCCTCCAGAAGTTCCTTCTTCAATTGCTCTACCATCTCTTTCTGGTCGGGTTCGATCCCCCTTCGGAGCAGTTCGAGTCCCAGAACTTCCCGAAGTTCTGACTGAAGGATGACCTGATCGTCTACGACTGCAATAATACGATCGTAGAGCTGTTCTGCGCCTAAGTACAGAGGGACCGTAATAAAGACAAGGATCAGCAGTGAATTACAAAACCTTTTCAGAGACATTCTTCTCCTCCAGGGTTAATTTCAGAACATCTTCATACCTGACCACCTCATTGCTGTACTTCCTGCGAAGGCTCTCCAGAAACTCCTTTAATAGTCTATCCTGCTCTTCCCTTTTAACTCTGGCAGACACCCTCTCTTCCACCTCTTCAAAGCTCTGTTGCCTGGGTTCCTCCCTGCTCAACACCTTAAATATAGAGTAGCCTCTTTTTACTTTGATGGGGCCTACAACCTTCCCAACTTCTGCGCCGAAGACGGCCTTTATAAACTCCTCCCCGAAGATATTCCTGGCAATCCTGTCATCCGTTACCGGAAACTCATACCTTAACTTTCCCGGCCTCTTCAGCGTGCTGTGCTTCTGGGCAAGCAGGCGTATATCGGCACCCCGCCTTATCTCCGAAAGGAGGCTATCCGCTTTCTCTGGCGTCTCAAGGTGGATATCTATCACCTGAGCCTTTGCCGGCAATGTGTAGTCTTCGAGGTGGGCATTGTAATACTCCCTTTTCTGCTCCGGCGTGACCACCACCTTCTCCAGCACCTCTATCTCCCTGAGCCTCTCCACCATTAGTTCTTCCTCTTTACGCCTCAGTGCTGAGAGCACGGATCTACTTCTATCAAGCCCTGCTTCCAGAGCAGCCTGGGGTAAGAATATATCTTCGATCATCCTCCACTCAGCAAATAGCCTTACCGAAGTACTGTCAGATAATTTGCGGCGGACCCTTGGCGAAACTTCCTTCAGAGCCTCACCATAATCACCTAAGGTCCACCTGCCCCCTTTGAAGCTTACAAGCACCATCTGCTTTTGTTCTTCAGTGAGCCTGGGAAGTCTTGTATCTGGGTCTGTTTCAACCTCTAAAAGGGTTCCCAAGGCCTCAGCATCGAATTTCATCTGTCTGTCTACTTTAAGCCTTTGCAGGAAATTCTGCCAGATTTGCTTCCCCTTTATAGAGTTCAGGCGCCTTCTGAGGTCCTCTTTGATCCTTTCAAATTTGACCCTCCTCTTCTCGGTTACCTTCACGATGTGATAGCCTTCGGGACTCTTAACGGGCTCTGAGACCTCACCCACCTCTAAGGAAAACGCCTTCTCTACCGCAGGGTGCATCTGAATCCACCTGAAGAAATATCCCATATCACCGCCCCTATTTGCGCTGAACTTATCGATGGACCTTTCCTTTGCCAGCTCCTCAAAATTCCTTCCCTGGCGCAGTTCATCCAAAACAGCCTCAGCCTCTGCCTTTGTACGCACTAAGATGTGACTTGCCCTCACCTGTTCGCCCAGCCTGTACTTCTTGAAGAACCTCTTAAGTTCTCTGTTGGAGACCCTTGCCTTTCTGAGGGTCCGTCTCCGTAGCTCGTCGACCATGAGATCACGTTTGATACCTTCAAGCTGGGCCAGGACTGTTTCGTCCCTGTCCAGTCCTCTCTCTCGTGCCTCCAGGACCAAGAGTTCCTTGTCTATTATCAGAGAGAGATACTCCTTCTGGGCTTCCAGCCCCTTTTCGCTTGGTCGATATTTCGCAGGGAGCTTTGCCACTGAGCGCTTAAAATCCCTAACGGTGATCTTCTTATCGCCAACCCTCGTCACCACCAGATCTCCCCTTCGGCCGCAACCCAAAATGGTGACAAAGACAGCAACGAAAACCGGAAAGAGAACTCGCTTCATCTGATCCCCCTTTTTGACCTTTCGACCCTTGCTGATGATTGATCAACAAGCTGCCCTTCAGCCTGAGCCGATGACAGTTCAGGCGAAGACTTCGGGCTGCCCTTTTCTCCGATGCGCATCTTCAATATAATCCATCATCTCATCCTTAGCAAGGCCTTTTTTGCCGCCATCAATCGCTCGTGTTCGCTCTCTCCCGGCAACTTCACCTTTACTTTCAGCCTCTCATCAAAGGAGAATCCTACCTCACCGGGTATCCTCTTCACAATCGCCTGGAGATCCTCCTTTGAAAATCTACTCTCGGTCGGGAAGGCCATCTCCAGGCAACCGCCATCTATTGAGAGGGAGGCGAGCCTGTTCTCTCTTGCTAAAAGCTTTATCTGCACTATCTCCAATAGCGATACGGTCTGTGGAGGTATTGGTCCGTAGCGGTCTCTCAGTTCTTCCCGGATCTCCTGGACATCCGATAGCCTTTTTGCATCTGCCAGTCTCTCGTATAGGGAGATCTTCTGGAGGGGTTCTGAGATATAATCTTCCGGAACAAAGGCATTGGCCTCGATGTGTACCTCGGGCTCGGGTAGCTCCTCCCTCTCCTCTCCCTTTAGTTCGCCCATCGCCTCTTCAAGCAATCTGCAATACATGTCAAATCCCACGGCAGCAATGAACCCGTGCTGCTGGGGGCCGAGGATGTTTCCGGCGCCCCGGATCTCCAGATCCTTCATGGCAAGTTTGAATCCGGAACCAAGCTCTGAGAACTCCTCAAGGGCTCTCAATCTTTTCCTGGCCGTTCTGGTCAGACCTGAAACAGGCGGGACCAGCAGGTACGCGTACGCCTGCCGGTTCGATCTCCCCACCCTTCCCCTCAGCTGATATAGCTGGGCCAGACCGAAACGATCTGCACGGTTTATTATGATGGTGTTCACGTTGGGTATATCAAGTCCGGACTCAATGATCATCGTGCAGACCAAGCAGTCGTATCTCCTGTTCAGGAAGTCCACCATCACCTTCTCCAGTTGGTGCTCCGGCATCTGTCCATGGGCCACAACAAAGTTCACCTGAGGCAGGAGCCTCTCCAGAAAGAGGGCCACGGAGTTGATCGAACGCACCCGGTTATGGACAAAATAGACCTGTCCACTCCGGTCCACCTCCCGGAGAATGGCCTCAGCGATCCTCTCCTCATCGAAGGGGATGATCTCCGTCTGGATGGGAAACCTCTCCTTCGGCGGCGTGTTGATCACCGAGAGATCCCTCGCCCCCATCAGGGACATGTGGAGGGTTCTGGGGATCGGCGTGGCCGTCAGGGTTAACACATCCACAAGCCTCCTGAACTGTTTGAGCCTCTCTTTCTGGCGCACACCGAACTTCTGCTCCTCGTCAACGATTACCAGCCCAAGATCCTTGAAATTCACATCCTGTGACAGCAGCCTGTGTGTCCCAATGACGATATCAACCCTGCCTTCTGCAAGCCCCCTGATTATCTCCTGCTGCCTCTTTTTACTCTGGAACCGGCTCAGGACTTCGATCCTTACCGGAAAATTCATAAGCCTTGCACGGAAGGTGTCATAATGCTGCTGAGCAAGGATTGTCGTCGGAACCAGAACGGCCACCTGCTTGTTGTCGTTCACCGCCTTGAAGGCTGCCCTGATGGCAACTTCGGTCTTACCATAGCCTACATCGCCGCAGACCAGACGGTCCATTACAATGGGTTTCTCGAGGTCTTCCTTTATCTCCTTCACGACAGATAGTTGGTCGGGTGTATCCTCATGGACAAATGAGGCCTCAAGTTGTCTCTGCCATTCTGAATCAGGCGAAAAAGCATAGCCTTCCCTGGCTTTCCTTTCAGCGTAAAGCTCCAACAATTCCCTGGCCATCCGGCGAATGGCCTTTTTGGTCCTGGCCTTCACCCTCTCCCAGGATGTCCCTCCTAATTTACTCAGTACGGGGGCGACGCCTTCTGCCCCTGTATACTTTTTCACCCTATCGAGCTCTTCTACAGGGACGTAAAGCTTATCGCCATCCCGATAAGAAAGTACAAGGCAATCCCTCTGTTTGTCATCGATATTAAGCCTCTCTATACCCATGTATCTGCCAATACCGTGATCCTGGTGGACGACGAAGTCACCCTTTCCAAGCGCGGTGAGATCCGGTATCGATACTCCACCCTTGAATCGCCGATGTCGAAAGCGCTTCCGGTAGTGACTGATGATCTCATGGTCATTGAAAAGGGCCACCCTAGCGTCGGGTAAGACAAACCCTCCGTGAAGACTGTTGACCCCGACGGTCAAGGGCCCGATGTACGGTTCAAGCAACTCCTCCAGCCGCTGCGCCTCCACCTTGTTCTGGCAAAGGATATAGATGTCGTAGTTCTGGCTGGAGAGATCGGAGATCTCTTGGGCGAGCTGACGGAGGTCGCCCTCGAACCGCCTCGTCTCTCTGGCCCCGAATTCCACCAGGCCCGTCTCCTTGAAGGGAACCTCCTCCACACAGCGGAAGGCACCCGCCTTATCAAGGACCATCTCCAGGTCAACCAACGCCTCTGCCGGCAGAGGGGCCGGTCCCTTCTCCTGCCCCTTCCTTAGAACAGAGGCCAGATGGTCCTCCAGCTCCCTGAAACTCTCCTCCAGGGCCGTTCTTTCGCTAAGCAAGACGACCGCCTCACCATCAAGGTAGTCAAGAAGTGTTGTGTTGCCGTAGAAGATGGGCAAATAGCTTTCCATCCCAGGGAAGAAGGTCTTTTCCCGAACCTTTTCCTTAAGATAGCTGAGGGAGATCCCATATTCCCGCTCAACCTCTCCGATCCTCTTGAGGTACCCTTCTAACATCCCGTTGCTGAAGAGGATCTCGCTGGCGGGCGGTATCTTCACAGCTCCCTCCTCTCTTATCGACCTCTGGGAGAAGACGTCGAATTGACGAATGGATTCTATGGTATCTCCCCAGAACTCTATTCTGTATGGGTTTTCCCTCCCATAGGGGAAGACGTCCAGGATCCCGCCCCTCAGGCTCATCTGTCCGGCTTCCTCCACCATCGGCAGGCGTTCGAAGCCTCGTTCGACCAAGTTCTGGCTAAGGCGAATCAGATCTCGATCCTGACCTACCTTAAGCGTCACGGTAGAGGGACCGAGGATTTCCGGAGGCATAACAGGCCAGACCAGCGCCTTTAAGGTGGCCACCACTACCGGCTCTTCTCCGGATAGGAGGCTGTCCAGCACTTCTATCCTTGAGCCCGTGGGATCGTCCATAGAAGTCCTTCCGAATGGGAAAGGGAAATACCGGACCTTTTGCTCCCCTATCAGCGTCTCCAGGTCATCCCTCAACCTGAGGGCCTCATCCTCATCGGAGGTGACGACCAGGATGGTATTCCCCATCTCCTGCTTCACCACGGCTATGAGAAAGGCCTTCAAGGAACCGGCAAGCCCGTGAACAGGAACCCTCCTTTCGCCCCTCAGTAGGCTTTCTACTGTGAGTCGAAATCCCTCTGACCCTACGATTTTGGATAGAAGATCGGAGAACATTGGTAGATTACCGGCACCTCTCAAAAAAGGTCCTACTTATCTCCTTAAATTATAAACTACAGATTTACCTCCGTTTTATTCGTAACATCATCGCCGCTGCATCCACCAGAACCCTTGGCTGGTCGAAGAGAGCAATCTGAAAGACCTTGGACAGGGTCCTCTTCTCAGGCCTGAGGCCCTCTAACCTCTTTGCAGTCCAGTTCAGCCGTTCATCCCCCAGCCTGAACACTGCCTCCTTCACCCGGTACGCCCGTCGGTTAAGCTTGCCCAGCAGCCTATCCCATTGATCTTGATACTCCCGGAGGAATCGAGCCGAGGTGTCTCCTGAAGATATTGCCTGGGCAGCTACCTCCCCTGCAATCTTCGCTGCCTTGAGGGCACTGATAATACCACCGCCTGTGATCGGGTCGGCCTGGTGCGCAGCGTCGCCAACCAACATCACGCCGTCAGCGACTATTCTCTCCAGGCCACCGGAGCACGGGACAGCGCCGGCCGTGACCCTGAGCAGGGAGGAGGACGGGAAATACCTTTCAACAAACCTGTTCAGATAGAAAAGGGGAGAATGATGGGAGGAGAAATCTCCCGACACTCCAACCCCCACGTTGGCAACAGACCTCCCTTTTGGAAATACCCAGGCGTACCCGCCCGGTGCTACATCACGCCCGAAATGGAACTGGCAATAGGCAGGCTCAACTTCCACATTTCCAAGTGTATATTGGGCACAGACCTCTATATCATGCGGGGAACAGGCGGTCTTGATCCCTGCCCACCTCCCTACACGCGACTCAACACCGTCTGCACCTATAACAAGCATTGTTCTAATCTTATACTGCCTGCCTAAGCGGGAGATGGTCACCTCCAACCCACCCTTCTGATGCGATAGGCCTGTCGCCGTGGTGCGTAGCAGGATGCTGGCCCCGGCACGTGCTGCCTGGATGGCTATCTCCTCATCGAAGACCCTTCTGTCCAGTATATACCCGGGCTCATCTGGCATGATCTCCACCTCCCTGCCATCCGGGGGAAAAAACTTCAGCCTCTTTATCTGATTTGCGATCCAGCGAGGATCGGGATCAAAGATCTGCCTGAGCTCATCGGCCCCCACACCCTCAGCACACCTGAGGGGCAGACCGATCTGGGTATCCTTCTCCACAAGGAGCACATCGGCTCCCTTTTCGGCTGCTATCTTCGCCGCATAGGAGCCCGCAGGTCCACCTCCGATAACAACGATGTCGTAGTAATCCCTGATCGTGCCTGAGAGGGGATCGAGGGGGTCAGGGACTGAGAGGACCCCGGGGTTGCATATCTCCGATGGGGTTGGTTCCGAAAGCTCTGTCAGCGCTTTATAGGGACAGACATGGATACATCTTGCACATTTCGTGCATGAGTCTCCCTCGATCCTCAGATCCGACTCGAAGAGCACGATGGCATCTGTCGGACAGACGCCGACACAGACCCCGCAAAAATCGCATCTGTTCCTTATATGTCCGATCATCATACCCCTCCGCACCGCGGCGGTCTCATCTGACAAGACTCATCTTTCTCACGGCTGTAAAATCGTCCGTCTGCGAATCGGAATGGATCTGGATCCTATAAAAATATACTCCTGAGGCAACCGGTCTCCCCTTCTGGTTTCTCCCGTCCCAGTAATAACTATTTGAACCCCCGTCCAGCCTGTTCAGTTCTTTCCTTTTCACCAGTTGACCATTCAGGGAGTAGATCGCTATGACCACATCCCCCGGTTTCGTCAGGTCAAAGGGTATCGTTGTCCCTCCGGTCTGACCGGGCAGAAAGGGATTCGGCCTGTTCTGCTTCAGAACCGCAACCAGAGGAAGGGGTTTCTCAGTCAGATCCGAATCAAATTCGGCCCAATAGGAGTATCTGAAGCCCTTTCCCCTAAAAGAGGTGACCGTCAGGACCAGGACTATATCCTGATATCTGTCCCAGTCCATTATTTCAGTGGGATCCGGAACTTCCTCTCTCCGGGGAAAGGTGACCAGTTGATAGGTCCATTGGCCCCTCTCTCCCTGGGGATTGACCTTAAGCCCTCCTGCTGTCCTTTGCGGTATTAACCTGATGTAATTGGAGGCGAGGTGGTCTACTTTCCCTGATCCGGAGGCAGGGTATGAGTTATGGATGGCGGTGACGGAGATTTCGGGATAGAACTCTCCTTCTGGATAGTAGCGCACGGGATCCGCTCTCGACCCTGTGTAATAGTTCCAGATGGCAAATTCACTCATAGCCTCTGCAAGCCCTCCGGGGATGATCTCATCGAAGATCCCCATCTCTGCGTTCCCCTCCTGGCCTATCTTCTCCCATATACGGCGTATCGTATCGGCCCCGAACCTTTTGGCAAGGTAATGGGCAAAGATGGAGGCCCCGTATTCATGCTGGTCATTTAACACATCCAGGGAAGTGCCGGGGTAGTTGAAAAAATAGCCCAAATACGCATAGTAGTCGTTAACCTCGTCATAGGCCACATCTTCCATCCACGTGGATGAGATCTCCATCCACCAGCGGGCATCATCTCCTGCGTAGTATGAGAACTGGACCGCATGAAAGAACTCATGGGCAGCGGTGACCCTCAGCGCATCCAACCCCCTGCTTGATCTGTAAATGGGGTCCTGATAATCGTTGTCTACCTCTATGAAGCTCGTATAAGCGAAGCCGGGCGGAACCGGCCTCTCCGGGGTTGTGTACCCATAAACCCGCCTTCCTGAAAGGTCACGGACATAGACGTCAAACTCCGGGCCGCCGCCTCTGGTACCGTCTGAAGGGGGTTCCTTATATCCAAGGTCTTTTACTATGAGGGTATAACAACTGTCGAAGATGGCTGCCACCGTGTCGATATAGTCGGGGATACCGTTCCGGTCCTGGTCGGATGGATCTACGGCATCTCCGCCAGAGGTATAATAATGGACCACAAATTTGCCACTGGGGGTTATAACCTGCTCTCCAGGAACGGGCCTTGACAGGTATGGTTCAAGATATTCACGAGCAGAGACGCTGAGCAGCTCCCAGTTCGACTTCAGTTCCATTATGATTGGGGTTCCGGACTTCCTCGCCACATCCGGGCTCCTGTATGTGGGAGGCAACCTCGAAGGTTCGAAGAGCGAATATGCCTTGTACAGAAGCGAACTCTCGTAGCTTATGCGGCCTGCCTGGAGGTCGGCTTCTATCTTTGCCGTGGTGCTCACCTCAGCCGTTGCGGCAGTTGTCACAATTATCAGGACAAAAGGGACGTAAACGATAAATCGACGCATGGCATTATCACCTGGTTCTGCAGCAGACCGGTTTTTCGGCTTAAAACTCACCCGGACAAAGAGCAACTCAGATTCGCTGTTATAGATTAATCAAAGCCTGCTGATTTGTCAAGGAGAAAAAGGGTGAAGACAATTAGGACGATGGGATCCTTGAGGGACGCAGGACGGTAAGTAGGCACAATTGAATGGCACAATCTGAGTCAGCCACCAAGGTACGGGTAGTTGTAAAGGCGAGATTTCGCCGCCCGATGATGCGGGTCGGATAGCTCCGGCCCTTCAACTCCGCACCGAAGGTGCGGTAAGTTCATATTGTAATACGGCCAACACGGCCGTCCGTATGAAGATACGGACGACTTTTTGATCTGTCGACTGTCTGGGGCATGAGATAAACCCCAGTCCTACCGGACAAAAACCCAGCCCTGCATGATGCCTTCGATTCAAAAAATGCCTTGACTTTTATGCACTTTTAGGATATTTTATCTAAAACGAACGGGAACAATTCCGACAAGGCTTTGTTAGAAAAGCGAGCACATCCTTCCCTCTTTCTCGAGGTACAAACTTAATCCATGAGGCAGATAACATGAAGCAGTTTCTGAAAGAGGTCGTCGATATACTCCGAGAGGGGTCAGACCTGACCGAAGAAGAGATTAAAGGACTGATCGAAACCCCACCCGACCCCCAGCTCGGAGACTATGCCTTCTCATGCTTTGTGCTGGCTAAGAAACTGAGGAAGCCGCCGGATATTATCGCTGAAGGCCTCTCAAGAAGACTCAAACCAAGAGAATACATATCACAGATCAAGAACGCTGGTCCTTACATAAACTTCACCGTGGACAGGTCGAAGTTCACAGAGGCCGTCCTGAGGGAGATCTTTACGGGAAGGGACTCCTTCGGCGATTGGGAGGTTGGATCCGGAAAGACGGTCGTCGTAGACTTCTCCTCTCCAAATATCGCAAAGCCCTTCGGGATCGGACACCTCAGGTCCACGGTCATCGGAAACTCCATCTGTAAGCTGTACGAATCCCTGGGCTATAAGTGTATCAGAATAAACCACCTGGGTGATTGGGGTACCCAGTTTGGAAAGTTAATAACGGCCTATAAGAGATGGGGAGAGGAGAAATGTCTCGAGGAGGATCCCGTCGGGTATCTATATGACCTCTACGTGAGATTCCACGCCGAGGCTCAGAGGGATGGATCGCTGGAAGACGAGGCCAGGGAGTGGTTTAAAAGGCTTGAAGAGGGTGACCGGGAGGCAACCCATCTGTGGAGCCGGTTCAAAGATATAAGCCTTATGGAATTTCAGAGGATATACGACCAACTTGAAATAGGGTTCGACTCCTATACCGGTGAGAGTTTCTATAATGCAATGATAGATGAGACAATAGAGAGGCTCAGGGCAGCAGGGCTTGTCAGGGAGAGCCAGGGTGCACTTATCGTAGATCTCGAGAAATACGGTATGCCGCCGTGTCTGCTGCGAAAAAAGGATGGATCCACGCTCTACGCCACGAGGGATATTGCAGCAGCACTCTACAGGTTCAGGACCTACCATTTCGACAGGATGATATATGTGGTGGGAGCAGACCAGAAGCTCCACTTCCAGCAGGTCTTCAAAGTGCTGGACCTTATGGGCTGCAACTGGGTGGAGAACTGTGTCCATGTGCCATTCGGCCTCATCAGATTCGGGCAGGAAAGGATGTCCACAAGGAAGGGCAACATCGTACTGCTTGAGGACGTCTTCCGCAAGGCAGTCGAGCTGACAGTGGAGATAATGGAGGAGAAAAATCCAGCATTAAAAGGTAAAGAGGGGATCGCCAAAGATGTCGGCATAGGTGCCATCATCTTCGCCGATCTGAGCAGCAAGAGGATGAAAAACGTTGACTTCGAGTGGGATAAGGTGTTGAACTTCAACGGCGAGACAGGGCCCTATGTGCAGTATACCCATGCCCGGTTCTCAAGTGTACTGAGGAAATACGGTAAAGAAGTCGACGGCGACTTTGACCCATCCGTTCTCTCAGAAGATCCTGCGTTTGACGTGACAAGAAATCTGGGGCGATTTCCGGATATCGTTAAGCGCTCGGCCGATGAGTATGAGCCCTCTCTGATGACCAATTACCTGTTGGATCTGTGCGGTGCTGCTAACAGGTTTTATAACAGTTGCCGCGTCCTGACAAGGGATCCACGAATTACCAATGCGAGGATCCTCCTTGTCTATTGTGTCAGAACCGTGCTCAATAAAGGACTTAATTTACTGGGGATAAAGGCACCAGATGAGATGTGAGGCCTGATGGCGGGTCATGATAAGAGATATTCGTATTAAGGAGGAGATCCACCGTGACACTTTTTAAGCTGTTGTTATTTATCCTTATCATATGGCTGCTTTACAAATTGATTAGGCCGAGCCTGCGAGCTCAGAGCAGAAACCCCAGAGTCCCAAAGAGACCGGATATCTATGAGTCAGAGATCGAGGACGCCGATTTCAGGGAGGTGGAGGAGAAACCCAACGGGGGCGGGAACAACAAGTAAACGGGCTGATGGATGGGGGGTAATCGATGACATCACTCTCATCTCAGGGCCATATGAGGAGCGGTGATGAGAAAGGCAGATCTGGTCAGAGCAGTAACAGAAGCCTCCGGGATTGACGCTGTTAAGGTCACAAAGGCTATTGAATTCCTGTTATCCTCGATAAGGGATGCCCTGCGCAGGCATGAGAAGGTCCAACTTCGCGGCTTCGGAACCTTTATGGTTGTGAAAAGAAAAAGTAGAACTGTGAGACATCCGGGTACTGGAGAAATAACCAAGATTCCGGAAAAAGAGGTCCCGATGTTCCTTCCTCACGCTCGCTTCAAAGAGGCCGTGTCGGAAAGTCTGGGTGACCTTACGACAGCTCTGGAGCGAGACTATCAGGAAGCCAGTTATTTTGCAAAAACAGGAGAGAATGAACGGGCGGTCGAGCTCTTCCGGTCGATCCTCTCCAAAGACCCCCACCACATAGAGGCTCGCAACAGCCTTGGACTGGTATATGAATCCATAGGCGAATATCGGAAGGCGATCGAGGAGTACAGGAAGATACTCGATTTCCAACCCGATAATGTGGATGCCTATTACAACCTTGGCGCTGTCTACTGGGAGATGGGGCTGGTGAGCCGGGCAGAAGAGGCATTCAAGAAGGCCCTTGAGCTTGCTCCATCAAGTGCAGAGGCACACTACAATATGGGCGTAGCACTGTATAAAAAGGGGCTTTACCAGAGAGCGATCGGAGAGCTGGAAAAGGCCGTTAAGCTCAATCCGGATTCTCCAAGGCCTTACTACTACCTCGGTGCCTCCTATACCCAGCTCAAAATGTACGATAAGGCCGTTCAGATGTTCAAAGATCTCCTTGAGAAAGAACCGGAGAACAGAAATGCCTATTGGTACCTGGGACTGCTTTACGACCGAAAGGGCCGTAGCGACGAGGCTGTAGCAATGTACCGTAAAGCAGACCAACTATCGGAGAAGAAACAGTGACTCCTGAACAATTCGTCTCTAAGATCGAACAAGACCAACTCTCTCCAGTCTACCTCTTGATAGGCGAAGAATTCCAGAGGGATGAGGCGCTCTCACTCCTGCTTGACAAGATTTTAGGGCCTTCAGCAAGGGATTTTAACCTCGACGTCTTTCATGCTGATGAAGTAGATCCGGGTCACGTATTGCAAGCAGCCTGTTCCCTGCCATTGATGGGAACCCGTAGGGTGGTGGTGTTAAAGGAGTGCAACAGGTTTCCAGAAGAAACGTTAGGGGCACTGGTCGATTCGGTGTCCAAACCAAAGTCATCCACAATAGCGATATTGACTGCCCAGAAGGTAAAACTCACGAAGGGAGGGGTTTTCAAAAAACTCCAGAAGGCCGGATATGTGGTTGAATTCCGACCCCTTTATCAGAACCAGATTCCCGGGTGGATTCGAAGACAGGTGATGAAAAAGGGCAAAAGGATATCATCCGATGCAACCTACCTGTTATTAGAAAGCTGCGGAACAGATCTGAGAAGTCTTGCAAACGAGATTGACAAGCTCCTTGTCTTCGTGGGAGAAAGGCCTTGTATCACGCTCGACGACGTGGGGGCCGTTGTAGGAACTTCGAAGCTCAACAACGTATTTGAATTAACAGATGCCATCGGCAGGAGGCAAAAAGGGAAGGCCCTATCAGTTCTGGACAGGATGCTTGAGACGGGAGAGGGTGCTACCAGAATCATCATGGCCATAGCAAGGCACCTGAGGATCATGCTCAAACTGAAGGAACTGCAGAAAACAACCTCTTCCAGAGAAGAACTTATTGAAAAGACAAAGGTACACCCATACTTCTTCAATGAATTCCTTGCCCAGGCAAGTAACTTCTCCGTTGAGGCCCTAAAACATGGTCTTAACACCCTGCTTGAAGCTGATAATAGATTGAAGTCCAGGAGCACAAATCAACGGATTTTGATGGAACTCCTTGTTTGGAAGCTATTAATGAGCTTTAACCCAGATTCGGGAAATTGAATGCTGAGAGACAACGGACTCACCGACTGGCTGTCTCATTGTTCATTAAGTGTCTCCCGAATCTGAATAAAAATTTGCCAGCTTGAGAGCTTAGAAGATAGGTAGAAAAGATGGGAACCGAATATTGCTGGGTCCTGGCACAGGAGCCAAATCCTCCCCTTTTAAAAAGGCTTGAGAGCGAGTTAGGTGTTCCACCGATCATCGCTCAGATCCTGCTGAATCGGGGGATAGAGGACTTCGAGGGCTCTCGGAGGTTTCTTAAGCCCCTGTTAGAGGATCTGAACAACCCTTTTCTAATGGCGGACATGGAGAGGGCAGCGGAGAGGCTGAGCAGGGCGATCGACGCCAATGAAAAGATATTGATATACGGAGACTACGATGTGGATGGGGTGACCGCCGTCTCTTATCTCCTGTGGATCCTCCGAGGTCTCGGGACAAGGGTATCGTTCTACATACCAGACAGACTGACCGAGGGCTATGGGGTCTCAGCACAGGGGATAACGGAGGCAGATCAAAACGACATCGATCTGATGATAACGGTTGACTGCGGGATAACAGCCATCGAAGAGGTCCGGCTGGCCAAAAAACTGGGTATCGACGTAATCATCACCGACCATCATCAGCCTGGCGATCGGCTGCCTGAGGCTGTTGCTGTATTGGATCCAAAGAGGTATAACTGCTCCTATCCTTTCAAAGAATTGGCGGGAGTTGGCATCGCCTTTAAGCTGACAGAGGCCCTCTTTGAAGGCAGAGGGCTGGATAAAGACGAGCTTTATCGCCATCTCGATCTGGTAGCCCTTGGGACAGCGGCCGATGTGGTTCCGCTTATCGACGAGAATAGGGTATTGGTCAAACATGGCATTCAAAGGATGGCGAAAACGGAAAACCCGGGGTTGCAGGCTCTCCTTGAAAACGTCGGATTGAAGGGCAAGGTCTTAGGAACCGGGCATCTTCTCTTTATAGTTGCTCCAAGGATCAATGCTGGAGGCAGGATGGGGAGTGCTGAGAGGGCAGTCCGGATGTTGACCACGGAGGACGAAGCGGAGGCAGTGCAAATCGCAGATATCCTGGAAATAGAGAACAGGAGAAGAAAGGGGATGGATGAGCGGACGTTTGCTGAAGCCTCCCGTATGGTAGAGGAGACCTGCCAACCAGATGAGGATAGAGCAATAGTATTGGCCTCAGAAGGGTGGCATCCCGGCGTGATCGGTATAGTGGCCTCGAGGATCGTCGAGAGATTTTATCTCCCCACAATCCTGATCTCTATCGATAAAGACATAGGGAAAGGATCGGGCAGGAGCATCCCCGAATTTGACCTCTACTTTGCCCTGAGGGAATGCAGGGATACCCTCATGGCCTTCGGTGGCCATAGATATGCCGCCGGACTGACTATAGAGGAGAAGAAGATAGATGAGTTCAGGGAATCGTTCCAGAACGTGGCAAAATCAATGCTGACCGGAGAACGGCTGGGACCAAAACTTAAGATAGAAGGGGAGATCACACTCGACCAGATAGATGAACGGCTTGTCCGACTGTTAAGATACTTCGCCCCCTTCGGCCCACAGAATCCCCGACCAACAATGGTCTCATACAAACTGGAGGTGGTCGGCACCCCGGTTGTGGTGGGCAGGGACCACCTTAAGTTCAAGGTCCGTCAGAACGGAAAGGTACTTAGTTGCATCGGCTTTGGCATGGGCGAACTTATATATCGGCTGACACCAGGTGAAGCAAACCTGGATATGGTCTACGTTATCGATGAAGATGAATGGCAGGGCGAAAAAAGGATGCTTTTGAGAGTGAAGGATCTAAGATAGGAAGGACACGTTCAATACATCAAACCAGGAGACAGGTATGGCGTTTCCAAAGGCAGAGAAGATCTGGTTTAACGGAAAGCTGGTGGACTGGGAGGATGCTAAGATACACGTGCTTTCCCATGTGGTACACTATGGATCAAGCATCTTTGAGGGGTTAAGGTGCTATGACACCAAACGTGGTCCGGCCTGTTTCCGCCTCCGCGACCATATAGATCGGCTGTTCGACTCCTGTAAGATATATCGGATGGAGATCCCCTATTCAAAGGAGGAGATCTTCGGAGCAACCTTGGAAACGATCAAGGCTAACAACCTCAGGGGTTGCTATGTACGGCCGATCGTCTTCAGGGGGTACGGGTCCCTTGGTGTGGATCCAACTACCTGTCCGGTCGATGTCGCCATCGCTGTCTGGCGGTGGGGGAAATACCTGGGTGCGGATTCTGACCAGAAGGGTATCGCCGTCCGGATCTCTTCCTGGAATAGAATGGCACCGAACACCCTCCCCTCCCTGGCCAAGGTCGGCGCAAATTACATGAACTCCCAGCTTATAAAGTTGGAGGCAATGGCAGACGGCTATGCAGAAGGGATTGGCCTTGACATCTATGGTTACGTCAGCGAGGGAAGCGGAGAGAATATATTTCTCGTGAAGCGTGGGGTGCTATACACCCCTCCCCTTTCGGCTTCCATCCTTCCAGGCATCACCAGGCGCTCCGTTGTAACCCTGGCCGATGACCTCGGCATTGAAGTGAGAGAAGAGCCAGTCGTGAGGGAAGCCCTATATATTGCGGATGAAGTCTTCCTGACCGGCAGCGCTGCAGAGATAGTGCCGATACGCTCTATCGACAGGATAGAAATAGGGGAAGGAAAAAGGGGGCCCATAACCGAAAGGTTACAAAGGGAATTCCTTGCTATTGCATATGGGGAGAAGGAGGATCGCCACGGGTGGCTCGACTTTGTGTACCAATGACCACTACTACCTTGTGGCATGAAACCCCACCGACTTTTGCACTTTGCAATTTCAAGCGAAGTCTCGTCGGGTTGAGGCGAAGCTTCGTTAGGTTAGACATCTCCCAGCTTACCCGGAGGTGACATTGCAAATAACCAACGGAAGAATCGCGATTATAGGGGCTGGCAATATGGGCGGGGCCCTTGTTGCCGGTATAGTGGGAAGAGGGCTGAGAAAAGCCGGCGATCTGATAGTCACCGACATCGACGGCGAGAGGCTTAGCGAGCTGGAGAAACGTTGGAAGGTCCAGATATCAAAGGACAATGAAGAGGCGGTCGATGTTGCGGATACCGTCATCCTTGCGGTTAAACCTCAGGTGATCTATGGAGTCCTGGACCAGATCGGAGAACAACTTCTACCCAGCAAGTTGCTGATATCAATTGCTGCCGGTATCAGCTTATCCGCCATCGAGGGGAGATTAACCCACGCGACTCCCGTGGTGAGGGTGATGCCAAATATAGCGGTGACAGTTGGAGAGGGGATTTCTGCACTCTGCGCCGGCAAACATGCCAGGCCAGAACATATCCAGATTGCCGTCGACATATTCCGCTCGGTGGGGGATGTGGTGACCGTTGAGGAGGAGCAGATCGACGTTGTGACCGGCCTTTCCGGCAGCGGACCTGCCTATGTGTTTACTATGATAGAAGCCCTGGCAGATGGAGGCGTTAAGCTGGGACTTCCAAGGGATGTCGCTCAGAAACTGGCCGTTCATACGACACTCGGGGCAGCCAAGTTGGCGGCCCAGACAGGTGAGCATCCGGCGATACTTAAGGATAAGGTGTCATCTCCAGGCGGAACCACTATCGCTGGCCTCTGTCAACTGGAGGCAAAGGGGTTCAGGGATGCCCTTATCAGCGCCGTTGAAGCAGCAACGAAAAGGTCACGTGAGCTGGGGAAGAGATAATGTTAATAATCCCATCCATAGACCTTAAAGATGGCAGATGTGTTAGTCTCGTACAGGGCAGAGCAGATAAGGTGACAGTCTACTCTGATGATCCCGTCGAGGTCGCCTTGAGATGGCAGGCAGAGGGAGCCTGTTACCTCCATCTGGTCGATCTGGACGGGGCGTTTGAAGGTGGGCCGAGAAACCTTCCGGCAGTGAAAAGGATCCTTGAAGCGGTCGATATCCCTTTGGAACTGGGAGGCGGGATCCGAGATCAGGGTTCGATATCGAGGCTCCTCGCCCTGGGACTCGATCGGGTTGTAATAGGAACCGTGGCCGTCCATGATCCCGAGCTGCTAAAACGGGCTATAGACCGCTTTGGTCCAAGAAGAGTTGTGGTGGGAATTGATGCAAGAGCAGGGATGGTGGCGGTCAAGGGTTGGAAGGAGGTCTTGGAGGTTTCTGCGATTGACCTCGCGTTAAAAGTTAAAGACCTGGGAGTGGAACGGATCATTTATACGGATATCGAAAGAGATGGGATGATGACTGGACCAAATCTTGAAATGTCAGGGACTTTAGCCCAGAAAAGCGGGTTAAAAGTGATCATCTCCGGGGGCATCTCCTCGACCGAAGATATCCTGCATATTGCCAAAATGGAGAAGTTCGGGATAGACGGCGTAATTGTTGGAAAGGCGCTGTACGAGGGGAAGGTGAACCTGAGGGAGGTCATAGGGCTGGTGTAAAATTATGATAGTCGTAATGAAGAGGGGCGCCACGAAGGAGCAGATTAAACATGTCTGCGACCGGATTAAGGATCTGGGCTACAGGCCACACCCTATCTATGGGGTTGAGAGAACGGTCATCGGCGCCATTGGAGACGAAAGGGGTAAGGTGAGGCTGCAGTCTTTGGAGTCACTTGAGGGGGTTGAAAGAGTCGTACCGATCCTCCATCCCTTCAAATTAGCGGGGAGAGAACTTAAAAAAGAGCGTACGATAATACGGGTTGGCGACATCCAGATCGGTGGGAACCAGTTTGTGGTTATCGCTGGCCCATGTGCTGTAGAGAGCAGGGACCAGATAATGAGTACTGCTAAAGAGGTAAAGAAGGCCGGTGCAACGTTCCTGCGTGGAGGCGCCTTCAAGCCAAGGACCTCACCTTACAGCTTTCAGGGCCTTCAGAAAGAGGGCTTAGAACTTCTGGCCGAGGCAAGAGAACAGACCGGCCTTGCAATTGTGACCGAAGTTCTCACACCGGAAGACATCCCTCTGGTCGCTCAGTATGCCGACATCCTTCAGGTAGGGGCGCGTAATATGATGAACTCCCCCCTTCTGCGGCAACTCGGTAAGGTCAACAAACCTGTCCTGCTTAAGAGGGGGATGATGGCAACCGTCAAGGAACTTCTGATGTCTGCCGAGTACGTGATAGCGGAAGGTAACAGCGAGGTCATCCTCTGCGAGAGGGGGATCCGAACCTTTGAGGAGTATACACGGAACACCCTTGATCTTTCAGCGGTACCTATGTTGAAGGAATTGTCCCATCTACCGGTGATTGTGGATCCAAGTCATGGGTGTGGCATGAGAAGTCTGGTTGTCCCGATGTCCAAGGCCGCTGTTGCCGCAGGTGCCGACGGCCTGATGATCGAGGTCCATCCCAACCCCGAAGAGGCGTATTCTGATGGGCCCCAGTCGCTGTTACCAGAGCAGTTTGAAGTCATGATGAAGGAGATCAGGAGGTACCTGGAGCTGGAAGGCAAACACCTTTAGGATGGTGATGATGAACAGGAGGGAGAGATTTAAAAACATCCGTAAGGTGGTAGTTAAAGTCGGTACCAGCGTCCTCACGTCGGGTGATGACCTTGATATAGGCTATATCCAACGATTAGCAGGCGAGATAGCAGAATTGAGGCGTCGGGGGACCGACATCATACTCGTCTCCTCAGGGGCTATCAGTGCCGGGATGGGACAGCTCTCCCTCAAGACCCGGCCACGGTCTATTCCACAGCTCCAGGCGGCTGCAGCCGTCGGCCAGAATCGACTTATGCACAACTATCAGGTCGCCTTCGAGCAACATGGACTTACCATTGCCCAGATACTCCTCACGGCCGACGACCTCAAGGACAGGCAACGATACCTCAATGCCAGGAATACTCTTCTGACCCTGTGGGGCTATGGCATTATCCCTATAGTCAATGAAAACGACAGCGTGGCGACGGAGGAGATCCGGGTCGGAGATAACGACTCCCTTTCAGCCCAGGTCGCCAACCTCATAGATGCCGATCTATTGATCATTATGTCCGACATAGATGGGCTCCTCTCCGGAGATCCCCGAAAATGTCCTGATGTCTCCCTTATAAGCACGGTGTCGGAGATCACACTCCAGATAGAGAGATTTGCGGGAAAGGCGGGGAGAGAGTATGCTATAGGGGGGATGAAAACGAAGATCCAGGCTGCTAAGATCGTCACCTCCTCGGGGGAGATGATGGTGATCGCAAATGGCCGAAAGGATAGTCTGATCGACATCCTCGAAGGTAAACAGATCGGTACACTCTTCCTACCCCAGGGAGACCGGATGAGTTGCAGAAAGAGGTGGATAGCCTTTACGCTGGAGAAGAAGGGATCGCTGATCGCCGACGAGGGCGCTATCAACGCAATAGTCGGGAGAGGCAAAAGCCTTTTGCCTTCAGGTATTGTGGACGTCCAAGGTAAATTTAAAACCGGGGAAGCGGTGGGAATCGAAGACCGGTCGGGGAAAGAGATCGCAAGGGGATTGGTTAACTACTCTTCTGATGAGGTAAAGATGATCTTGGGAAAGAAGTCCTACCAGATCGAGGATATTTTAGGTTACTGCTACTACGAGGAGGTTATCCATAGGGATAATCTGGTGGTGTTATGAGCCTCCTCTAACCTTGCTTCATAATGCGAGATCTTAAAATTCGTGTCAAGGCAGGAGGATTCAGCAATGGAGATCCGGGAGTATATCATAGAAAAAGCCCGAGTGGCCAAGGCTGCCTCCCTCCGGTTGGCTTATATTCCCACAAAGGCCAAGGATGATGCCCTGATGAGGATGGCCGATGCGATTGAAGAGAAGAGGGAAAGGATTAAGGCCGAGAATGCAAGGGATCTGGCTCAGGCGGAACAGAAGGGTCTATCCAGGGCGATGATCGACCGGCTGGAATTAAATGACAAAAGGATCACGGGAATGGCCCAGGGTCTGAGGGAAATTGCCGCTCTTCCTGACCCTGTCGGCTCGATTCATGGGATGGTGAGGCGCCCAAGCGGGATACTGGTTGGAAGGATGAGAGTACCCATAGGTGTTATAGGAATAATCTACGAATCCCGCCCAAACGTGACAGCGGATGCAGCAGGTCTCTGCCTCAAGGCGGGAAATGCGGTCATCCTGCGGGGGGGATCAGAAGCCATCAATTCCAATATCTGCCTGGGGAAGATCCTTTCTGATGCAGCCTCTTCGGCAGGGATACCGGATGGTGCACTTGGGATGATCGAGACGACGGACAGGACGGCGGTTACTGAGATGCTGCAGGCCGAAGGCTTGATCGATCTGGTCATCCCCCGAGGGGGAAAGGATTTAATCAGGGCCGTCGTCGAAAACTCAAGGATTCCTGTGATCAAACATTATGAGGGTATCTGTCATATCTACGTCGACAACGAAGCGGATCTTAAAATGGCCGAAGAGATATGTTTTAATGCCAAGGTCCAACGACCGGGTGTCTGCAATGCTATGGAGACGCTTCTGATCAACGTTGGGATTGCCGAAGCCTTCATCCCGAAGATGTTCGAACGCCTCGCTGAGGCCGGGGTCGAGATAAAGGGGTGTGAGAGGACAAGGCGGATTGCTCCGCAGGTCAAAGAGGCTACAGAGGACGACTGGCATGCGGAGTACCTCGATCTGATCCTCTCCGTAAAGCTTGTTGACACGCTTGATGAAGCAATCGATCATATCAACAGATACGGATCCGCCCATACCGACGCAATCATAACCGAGAATTATTCAAAGGCACGGAGGTTCATAACCGGTGTAGACTCCTCATCGGTGATGGTCAATGCCTCAACCAGACTCTCAGACGGAGGCGTTTATGGCCTCGGTGCTGAGATCGGTATCTCAACAGACAAGCTCCATGCAAGAGGTCCAATGGGCGTGGAAGACCTGACAACCTACAAATGGGTGGTTTACGGCGATGGCCAGATAAGGGAATAGCGAAACCCTGAACCATTAGGTCCATACGATTCTTGAGAAGCTAATATGTTCCAGGCAAGGAGATGGAAGTGGATCTGTCGCAGGTCAGATTTGATGAGAAGGGGTTAGTTGTAGCAATTGCTCAGGACTATCGTAACGGCGAGCTTCTCATGGTAGCCTACATGAACGAAGAGAGCCTGAAGAGAACACTTGAAACAGGCAAGATGACCTACTGGAGCCGGAGCAGAGGAAAACTTTGGATAAAGGGTGAAACATCGGGCAATTTTCAATATGTGAAAGAATTCCGTATCGACTGCGATGGTGACGCCTTGCTATTCAAGGTGGAACAGGAGGGTAATGCCTGCCACACAGGTTACCGTTCCTGTTTTTACCGTCGGTATGAGGGCAACAGATGGGTGGTAGACACGTCTGAAGGAGGATAATCTATGTCTTCCTCCGAGTCACATCTCTCTTATCATGCCGATCTGAAGGGAAGATATGAACCCAGAACCTATAGGGACCTCTTATCAAGGGATGATCTTGTCCTTTTCACCGTCGCCGTCGGGGAGACGGACCTCGCGATCAGAGCCGAAAGAGAACTGTCCCACCAGGCTGTTTTAGCCATAAGAGATGCCCGCCGCCAGATCGAGAGGTACATCCTGCGCCACCCTGAATTCGAGACGTCGCTGGAGCCAGTTGAGGTTGATGAAGATGCAGGAACGGTCGTGCTACAAATGGCCGAGGCAGGAGAGAAAGCCGGGACAGGTCCGATGGCTGCCGTGGCAGGGGCTATCGCCGAACACGTGGGCGAAAGGCTTCTGGAGTCGTCCAAGGAGGTTATAGTCGAAAACGGCGGTGACATCTTCGTGAGAAGTCTGAAGGAGCGGGTGATAGGGATTTACGCAGGTACATCTCCCCTCTCTGGGAAGATTGCCCTGAAAATCTCCCCTTCAAGCAGTTCGTTAGGCGTCTGCACCTCATCCGGGACAGTAGGGCATTCAACAAGCTTCGGCAAGGCCGATGCCGCAGTCGTCATCTCCAGGTCAACCCCCTTGGCCGATGCTGTTGCCACTGCTACTTGTAACAACGTTAAGGGAACGAAAGACATAGGGAAGGCCATCGATTTTGCCATGAGAATCGAAGGGGTCCTCGGGGTGGTGTTGATCATTGGGAACAGGTTGGGGGTGTGGGGGGAAGTAGAACTGACACGGCTATAGGCTTGGGTTTGAAAAGACATCGAAGGGACATCGAAAGGACCGATCCGGAAAGGAGGTCTACATGAGCAGAATCGTCGCTGTCACGGCAAGGGAGATACTGGATTCGAGGGGAAATCCGACCGTTGAGGTGGATGTACTATTGGAGAGCGGGGCCTTTGGACGTGCGGCTGTCCCATCAGGGGCCTCAACTGGAACCAGAGAAGCGCTCGAACTTAGAGATGGTGATAAGAGCAGATATCTCGGAAAAGGTGTCACAAAAGCAGTGACGCATGTGAATAAGATCATCGCCAAAAAGATCATAGGGTTGGAAGCCACACAACAGGCTTACATTGATAAGTTGATGATCGAGCTTGATGGTACTGAGAACAAGAGCAAACTGGGTGCCAATGCCATCCTCGGTGTCTCTCTTGCCGTGGCCAAAGCAGCCGCGGATGACTGTGGGTTACCGTTGTATAAATATATTGGCGGTGCAAATGCAAGACTCCTGCCAGTGCCTATGATGAACATCCTCAACGGCGGGGTTCACGCCGATAATAACCTTGACCTACAGGAGTTTATGATAGTGCCTGTGGGGGGCTCGAGCTTTGCTGAGGCACTGCGAATGGGATCAGAGGTCTTTCATAACCTGAGAGCCATACTTAAAGAGAAGGGATATAGCACAGCAGTAGGCGATGAGGGAGGATTTGCACCGAGCTTGGGCTCTAATCAAGAAGCCATCCAGCTAATCTTGAAGGGGATCGAAAGGGCTGGATTCAAACCGGGGGAGGACATATCTCTGGCATTGGATTCCGCTGCCAGTGAACTGCACAGGGGCGGGAGCTACATCTTAAACGCTGAAAAGCAACCCCGAAAATCCTCAGAGGAGATGATCGATTTCTATGCCGACATAGTCGGCAAATACCCCATTGTTTCCATCGAAGACGGTATGGCAGAAGGGGATTGGGACGGCTGGAAGAAGCTGACGGATCGCCTTGGAGACCAGATCCAACTGGTGGGCGACGACCTTTTCGTGACCAACACAAGGATATTGAGAAAGGGGATCCAGGAGAGGGTCGCTAACTCCATCCTTATCAAAGTCAATCAGATTGGGACCCTTACCGAGACCTTGGAGGCCGTTGAGATGGCAAAGAGGGCCTCGTATACGGCGGTTATCTCCCATCGTTCCGGGGAGACCGAGGATACTATCATCGCTGACATTGCAGTTGCATGTAATACAGGCCAGATAAAGACCGGCTCAGTCTCCAGAACCGATAGGGTGGCCAAATACAACCAGTTGCTCAGAATTGAAGAGGAACTGGGTGATGAGGCAGCCTTTAACCCCGGGATTATAAAAAGGCAGCAAAGGTAACTTTAAATGGTCGGAAGGTGATGGTCGATGAGAGGTTATAAAACCAAGGCTTACCGCTATCCCCTTAAAAAGAGGGTCACAAGGATTGTTCTATCCCTCTCCATATTGTTCCTTGTTTATATATTTTTGATAAGGGGTGACTACGGCCTATATCAGATATGGCAATTAAAAAAAGAGGTGGCGGTTCTAAAAGGCGAGATCGGGGTCTTGAAAAGGGAGGAGGCCGAGCTAAAAAGAAAAAGGCAACTCCTGCTGAGCGACTTGGATTACATCGAAAAGATGGCCAGGGAGGAATATGGGATGGTGAAAGAAGGGGAGATGATTTATAAGGTAACCTTCATCAATGGTGCCACCGATCAATGACTGAAGTGAGGGTGTTTTGAGCGACCATAAGGAGGGTGAAGAAAGGTGTGGAGAAGGTTAAGGCTCTATTTTCTGACCGGTCTGGTGGTCCTCTCACCGGTGGTAGTCACGATCTATGTCTTCTGGCTTCTGTTCTCCAAGGTCGATGGCATCCTGAGCGGCGTCTTTGACCGGTTAGGGGTGAACCTGTGGGGATACCCCCCTCCAGGCCTGGGTTTTCTGACGGTTCTGCTGATCATCCTGTTGACTGGGATCTTTGCCAGAAACTATGTAGGAAGCAAGCTTATCGAGGCCGGTAACAGGATACTCGGAAAGATCCCGCTGATGAACAGGATATATGTAGCAGTTCAGCAGATAAGCCATGCCTTACTCGCCGGAGAAAAGGCAAGCTTCAGACAGGCCGTACTTTTTGAATACCCCCGCAAAGGGATCTATTCGATCGGCTTTCTGACATCTGAGTCGTGGGGAGAGGTACAGGAGAAGACAAAAAAGAAGACGGTGAACGTCTTCCTTCCAACAACACCTAATCCCACCTCGGGCTATCTGCTCGTCATCCCCCAAAAGGACGTTGTGCCACTCGATATGACCATCGAAGAAGCCCTGAAATTAATCATCTCTGGCGGTACTGTGGTGCCTGAGGCCAGGCTGGAGAAGATAATAAAGGTTAACCAAAGCAATTCGTCTTTATAAGGCAAGATCTTAAAATTCATGTCGGTTTTTGAAGCCCATCCTATGCAAGATGAATCGAGTTAACCGTTTGGCGTAGTATAGGATGAACTGCCCTTAAGTCTGAGCCGTTGAACTGTCCGGCGAATGGAGCGGCCGTTTTTCGGAGTTCGGCCTTTAGGCTTTCATCCTCCGATCTACAGGCTGGGAGGCACGTTTTGCCCGGGATGAAATGCTAAAGCATTAACCCGGCGCCAGAAAAATATGAACCCGCTCCCAATTTTAAAAATAACCTGCAAAAAGAGCTAAGTGATGGAGCGTACTCCACAGAAGATCTTAGATGAGGTTTATGACCTGATCGAGGGCCTGGAGAACGTGCACGGTCTGATCAAAAAGGAGACGGAGAAGGAGATCTCCGCTCTGTTTGCTAACCTTGCACCTCCAGATATAGCCGATCTTATCGACGGGCTTGATGTCGAAAAGGCCAGGTTTGTCTTCGAAATACTACAGCCTCCCATCTCCTCCGAGGTGATCAGAAAGGTCAACGATTCGACACGGGAGGACCTCCTGAAGGAGCTATCGCAGGATCGGTTGGTGCGGATCATTGGAGAGATGGAATCCGATGATGCAGCCGACCTTATCCGTCAACTTCCTCCTGACCGGGCCCAAGGAGTACTGGGTTCTCTGGAGAAGAAGCACTCGGAGGAGATAAGAGAGCTCCTCAAGTATGAGGAAGACACCGCTGGCGGACTGATGGAGCTTGAGATTGTGGCGGTAAACCAAGGCGCCACTGTGGGAGAGGCGATCGAGGCTATACGAAAGGCTGCCGATCAGATGGAGAACATATACAACGTCTATGTGGTCGATCCCAAAAAGAGGCTGGTGGGAGTGCTTCCGCTGGGAAGATTGATCCTCGCCAGGTCCGAACAGAAGGTTTCCGAGATAATGAACCGGGACGTCATCAGCGTCCGCCAGGGTACAGATCAGGAGGATGTCGCCAATATCTTTCAAAAGTATGATCTGTCGGCTTTGCCTGTTGTTGATGAAGATGGGAAGCTGGTCGGCAGGATCACCGTCGACGATATAGTTGATGTCATTCAGGAGGAGGCCTCTGAGGATATCTCTAAGATGGCCGGTACGACTGAGGATGAGATAACCGAGCGCTCATCATTAAAGATTGCCGGGATAAGGTTACCATGGATCATAACAAGTCTGGTCGGAGGGATCGTCTCCGCCTCGATCCTCAGCTCCTTTAAGGAGACACTGGGCCAACTCCTTGCCCTGGCCTTTTTCATTCCTGTTATTACCGCAATGGGAGGAAATATAGGTGTCCAGTCAGCATCTATCACGGTGAGAGGTATCGCCTTAGGTGACATAAATCCAGCTAAGATATCATTGCGGCTCTTAAGGGAGGGTAGAGTCGGGCTGGTTATGGGCTTTATCTGCGGTAGTGTCATAGGGATCGTGGCACTTGCCTGGGAGGGAAGCCCAGTACTGGGCATTGTTGTCGGCACAGCGATGTTCTGTGCCATAAACGTTGCGGCCATAATGGGGACGCTGGTCCCACTCATATTCAAGAGGATAGGGGTTGATCCGGCCATTGCAACTGGCCCGTTCGTTACAATGTCAAATGACATCACGGGATTGTTGATCTACTTCGGCATGGCCACCCTAATGCTCAGGTGGCTACGATAAACTGAGCCCAGTGGGATAAAATTAGGTGCAAGTGTAAGGATAGGGTCTTCCATGGCTATACTGAAAACCAAAGCGATTGTCCTTAAAAGCCACAAGTGGAGTGAATCCAGCAGGATCGTTACCCTTCTTTCCGGTGATTTCGGGAAGATCAGGGTGATCGCCAAAGGGGCAAGGAGACCAAAGAGCGGACTCGAAAGACCTCTGCAACCCCTCACCCTGAGTTCTATCATCTTCTATAAAAAGGAGAACCGCAACCTCCATATCTTGAGCCAGGCCGATCCCATCAACCATTTTTTAGATGTGAAGTCAAACCTCAAAAAATTGACTTATGCCAGCGCCCTCTGTGAGCTCTCAGACCGTATGACAACTTACGAGCAGCCGGATAGAGCCCTTTATGAAACCCTAATTGATGGGCTGAGGAAGATAGAGGATATGCCGGACCACCAGACAGAGAAGCTTTTCTGGTATTTCAAGTTGAAGATATTTAAGATACTCGGTTATTCCCCCAGTTTCTCAAGATGCTCGCGTTGCGGTATCCATCCCAGAACACCTCTATTGAGCTTCAGTCCAGGTCTTGGCGGCATCCTCTGCAATGGATGCTCCTATGAGGATCCGAAGGCACCGTCGATCCATCTGGGTACGGTCAGATTCCTGGGAAGACTGACGAAAATGGGTCCTGAAGGGCTTGGAAACGTGGAGATTTCTGAGCTTGTCAAAGGAGAGATAAGAGAAGTCCTCACCTCATTTCTGAAATACCATGCTGGCAATCACGGCAGGTTAAGGTCGCTGGAACTGTTGAATACATGGCCACAGGAGGTTCGGTAAAACAGAAAGTATCTCTGAACCCTTGGAGATAGTGATGAAAAAGGCCCTTCTGCTTTTTATCATTCTTTTATCTCCCCTGTCCTTGACGTCATATACAGGTGCTGACAGGATCCTGGTCAATATGGATTACGCTCAGGCCGACCATCTGAAGGCTTATGGCTTGGCATATTGGGCCCTGGAGAAGGGAATCAACGTGGAATGGCTGTTGAACTTCAGAGGGGGATCATTCCTGATGGAGTACTCAGTACCGTTAGTGGAGGAGGCCCGTGTGCGGGGTGTCTCGTTTGAAGTTATCGGCCAGGCCAAGGTCTCCGAGATCCACAACCGAATCGAAGAGGAGAACATGGAGGCGATAGTACTTGAGAAGGCCCCAAAGATAGCGGTCTACATACCTCCAAGCCAAGAGGCATGGGATGACGCCGTAAGGCTTGCCTTAGACTACGCCGAGATACCCTACGAGATACTGTGGGACAGGGAGGTCTTAGAGGGAAGACTTGCGGAGTACGACTGGTTACATTTACATCACGAGGACTTTACAGGTCAGTACGGAAAGTTCTACGCAAGCTATAGAAATGCCCCCTGGTATATACAGATGCAGAAGGTGAACGAACAGATGGCAAGCGAACTGGGCTTCACAAAGGTATCAGAGCTTAAAAAGGCAGTTGCCAGGAGGATCTATGAATATGTAAAGAGGGGTGGATTCCTTTTTGCCATGTGTTCGGCCCCGGAAACTCTGGACATAGCGCTGGCAGCAGCAGGAGTAGATATCGTCCCGCCTCTCTTCGACGGCGATCCCGTAGACAGTGACTATCAATCAAGGCTCGATTTTTCGCGGACCTTTGCCTTTGAGAACTTTCATCTTGAGATTAATCCTTTAATATATGCATTTTCAGATATAGACACGACACCCGAGAGCCTTAAAGGAATTAAAGGGGCTGAGGCTGACTCGTTCACTCTGTTCGAGTTCTCGGCTAAATATGACCCCGTGCCCACCATGCTGACCCAGAATCACACGCCGGCAATAAAAGGATTTCTCGGCCAGACCACAGGGTTCAGAAAGGAGCTAATCAAGAAGTCGGTGGTCATCTTAGGGGAGGTGAAAGGGACGGATGAGGTGAAGTACATCCATGGTAATCTGGGTAAAGGGACCTTCACCTTTTATGGTGGTCATGACCCGGAGGACTACATGCATCTGGTCGGGGACCCACCGACGGACCTCACACTCCATAAGAATTCTCCGGGTTACCGGTTGATACTGAACAATATCCTTTTCCCAGCAGCAAAAAAGGAGAAGATGAGGACATAGCTTTAAAAAGGGCGGTTATACCCACCAGAATGCTGGGGACTAAGAAAGGTAGCTTTCATAAGATGGATGAACGGCATGACTTAGAGGCGGTCGAGGAGTTGAAGGAAGCGAAGGAGTCGATCTCCAGAGAGATCGGTAAGGTGATAGTGGGACAGGAGAAGATCATCGAAGAGCTCCTTATAGCCCTACTATCAGGAGGTCACTGTCTCTTAATAGGGGTGCCGGGACTTGCAAAGACCTTGCTGATCAGCACACTGGCAAGGGTTTTAGACCTAAAGTTCAGCCGTATACAGTTCACACCCGATCTGATGCCATCGGATATAACGGGTACCGAGATCATAGAGGAGGATATCTCCACCGGCAGAAAGAACTTCCGATTCGTTAAAGGACCCATCTTTGCGAACATCGTTCTGGCTGATGAGATCAACAGGACTCCGCCCAAGACTCAATCTGCCCTTCTTCAGGCCATGCAGGAACATGAAGTGACCACCTCAGGTCAGACCTTCAAGTTGGATGAACCATTCTTTGTCCTGGCCACCCAGAATCCCATTGAACAGGAGGGCACCTACCCCTTGCCAGAGGCTCAACTGGACAGGTTTATGTTTAACATCTGGATAGACTATCCAAGCGCTGAGGAGGAAGAGGAGGTCGTCAGGTGGACGACCAGTGCCTACTCCCACGATGTCAAAAAGGTTCTGGATGGCAAAGAGATAGCCCGTCTGCAGAAGCTTATCCGTAGGGTCCCTGTAGCAGATTACATCATCGAATATGCTGTGAGGTTGGTCAGGAACACCCGTCCGGGCAGAGATGGTGCGCCGGCGTATGTTAAGGATTGGGTTAGCTGGGGCGCAGGTCCCCGGGCATCTCAGTACCTTATACTCGGCGCAAAGACCCGTGCAGTCCTTGACGGAAGGTATACAGCGGCAATAGAGGATGTCAGATCTGTCGCCATGCCGGTATTGCGCCACAGGATCGTTACCAACTTCAACGCAGAGGCGGAAGGGGTAGACACCACCGAGATCATAAGTCGGCTATTGGAGGATAAAATCACATGAGATCGCGTATCCCTCCGATTAACACAAGATTACAAAGACTTCAAATATGACCCCGGACTATCGTCTCTATCTCAATCCACAACTGGTCTCAAAGCTCTCCAGGCTTGACATAATCGCCAGATTAGTGGTAGAAGGCTTCATAACAGGACTGCACAGGAGTCCCTACCATGGTTTCTCCGTGGAATTCGCCGAAAACCGCCAGTATATGCCAGGAGACCCGACCAGATATATCGATTGGAAAGCTTACGGGAAGTCTGAACGCCTTTTTGTGAAGACGTTTGAGGAGGAGACAAACCTTAAGTCCTATCTTCTGCTTGATGCTTCGGGATCCATGGGCTTCTCTTCCGAGGGCATATCTAAGATTCAATACGCTTCCTATCTTGCAGCAGCTCTGACATACCTCATGTTGAGACAAAGGGATGCAGTGGGGTTGGTGATCTTCGACAGCAGGATCCGTAGTTATATACCTCCCAGATCGGCAAAAAGCCACCTTTCGGTAATTTTGAAGGAACTGGCGAATACCGAGACCTCTTCAGATACGAAAATGGAGGCCGTCTTCCATCAGCTTGCCGAAAGGATAAAGCGGCGTGGCCTCATAATCGTCATCTCAGACCTTCTGGATGATGCAGACAAGGTCCTCTTTGGTCTGAGACATTTCCGCCACAGGAAACATGAGGTGATCGTCTTTCATCTCTTAGATCCCAGGGAGAAGGATTTTGGCTTTGAACAAGAGGCAAGATTTGTCGATATAGAAACCGGCGAAGAGGTCCGTGCCGATCCCAGGCTTATCCGACAGGAATACTGTAGCAGGGTCTCCACCCTGGTCGAGAGATACCGTAGAGGGTGCAGGGAGAGCCTGGTAGACTATGTCCCCATAAGCACCGACGAAGACCTCGACACAGCCCTGTTCAGATACCTCCTGAAAAGAAAAAGGCTCGGTTGAAACCAACTCCCATGACATTTTTCAACCCGGTTGTACTACCAGCTCTCAGTGCAGTCTTCCTTCCTGTTCTGATCCATCTTCTAAGCCGGCGAAAGGCGAAGGCCATCTATTTCAGCAATATCTCCTTCCTTAAAGAGATCCAGAGGGATAGGATGCACAGGGTGAGAATCCGACAGGTGCTCCTGCTCCTTATCCGTATGCTCATAATCTTCTTTATCGTTATTGCCTTCGCCCGTCCTGCCATCAGGGCTGCTCTGCCCGGGATAATTGGCGGGGCAGCGAGAACAACAGCCGCAATCCTTCTTGATAACTCCTACAGTATGTCTTTCGAGACGGACAGAGGGGCCTTGTTCGAATTGGCCAAAGAGAAAGCCATGGAGGTCATAGATCTGCTCCATCAGGGAGACGAGCTGCTACTGGTGCCCTTCTCAGATAGGGTTCTGAACTGGTGGAGATGGAGGGTAAACGGAGCAGCGCTATCACAGGTTCGGTCAGCAATCCTTCGCCTCAGACCTTCTTACAGGACTACAGATGTTGCAAAAGCAGTGGAACAAACCCTAAGACTTCTAAAAGAATCGGATAATCCTAACCTCGAGCTCTATCTAATAACTGACTTAGAGCAAAATGGCTGGACTGGCCTTCTTCCTGGAGACAGCGACAAAGGCCCTGCGAACATCAACCTCTACGTGCTACCCATTGAAGGCCAACAAGAAGAAAATGTGAGCATTGATAGGGTGATCCTTCCAAACCAGGTCCTGGAGGCTGACGGCCAACTCCACGTCAAAGCCGACATAACCAATCACAGCCGAGGCGCTGTCTCCGATCTTCTTGTAAGTCTCAACCTCGATGGGAAACGTGCTGGTCAGGTTCTTCTTGACCTGAGAGGAGGACAGACGAAGAGGATCTCCTTCAATGTAATACCGGAGAAGTACGGCAGGATTTCGGGGTATGTTGAGATCGAATGGGACAGACTTCTAACAGACAATCGGAGATATTTCTCCTTTTATATCCCCGGGAGGATCAAAGCCTTACTCGTTGGAGGGCAACCGGGTGATACCTATTTCATCCGTCAAGCCATAAACCCACCATCCCCGTCATCAGTGAAGGAAGGACTTTTAAAATGCAGGGAGATAGGTATTCAGGAGCTAACCCCGGCCGCCGTGGAAAACAGCGATGTGATCGTCCTTGCAAACGTCCCTCGCCTGAGCAACTGGCAGTTGGAACGACTTCAGGAACATGTAGTGAAAGGCCGCGGCCTGTTGATCTGCCTTGGAAGAGACGTTGACGCCGGGTTCTACAATAGGAGCCTCTTCCCTAAGATCCTGGGGTCCACGCCTTCTATCGCACATAGC
>DTYK01000299.1 GCA_012961925.1 Candidatus Latescibacterota bacterium | reverse complement strand
TCACTGCACGAACCCAATATGCGGACGTACTTATCCCCGCTGATGGTAGACTATTCACCGCTCCAGGTAGAAGAAGGGAGCCCCTTGTCCTTATCGGCACCAGTGGTTGCGGCAAGACAACCACCTTGGAGATGATCAACCGGTTAATCGAGCCGACCTCTGGAAGTATCTTCGTCAACGGGGCTGATATCAGCAGGGTCGATCCTATCGAGCTCAGACGGAACATTGGATATGCTATCCAGGAGGTGGGGCTTTTCCCCCATATGACCGTTGCTGAAAATATCGGTCTTGTCCCTCGCTTAAAAGGATGGGATGAGGATCGGAAGCAGACCAGATGTGCACGACTGTTAGAGATGGTAGGCCTTAATCCGGACGAGTCCATGAACCGATACCCGGTTGAACTGAGCGGCGGACAGCAACAGAGAGTAGGAGTAGCCAGAGCCCTCGCCGCCGATCCTCCCATCATTCTTATGGATGAACCCTTTGGGGCCTTGGATCCGATAACCAGAGAACAACTTCAGGACGAGTTTCTCCAGTTAAAGGCGAAGATCAAAAAGACCATCGTCTTCGTTACCCACGATATTTACGAGGCCTTTCTTTTTGGCGACCGAATTGCCATTATGAACGCCGGGAGGGTCCTCCAGGTTGACACTCCAGACCATATCTTAAATCAACCTGCCGATGATGTTGTGTCCCGTTTGGTGGGGAGACATCGATCGCAGTTGCTTAAAGGAGCTTGAATGATGCTTACTCTGGTCTATTTTATGCAAGAAAGGCTGGATGATATTCTGCGGCTGACCCTCGAGCATTTGCGCCTGACAGGTATTGCCGTCTTTTTGGCAATCCTGACCGCAGTCCCATTGGGAATTCTGCTCACCAGAGTTCGGCGCCTGGCTTCCCCTGTCTTGGGCTTTGCCAGTGTGATTCAGACAATCCCCAGTCTGGCCCTTTTTGGTTTCTTGCTGCCGTTTATAGGAATCGGGGTCGTCCCAGCCGTTGTAGCCCTGTTTCTCTACTCGCTGCTGGTAATTATCCGGAACACGTACACCTCATTATCACCTTACTCTTGGTTATTCCTAAGCCTCGAAAAGAGATAACGGTTGGCTCCAAGAACTTCACCGAGCAGGTGATATTGGGAGAGATAATGTCCATTCTCATCGAGGAGAATACCGGGCTCAAGGTGGACCGCAAATTAAATCTGGGCGGTACACTCGTCTGCTTCAACGCTCTTCGCCGGGGCGACCTCGACCTCTATGCTGAGTACACCGGCACTGGCCTGACTGTCGTTCTCAAGAGGGAGGCCGTCTCGGAGAGAGACAAGGTTTACCAGCTCGTCAAGGAGGCCTACCGTGGGAAATTTAATCTTATCTGGCTTAAACCCTTCGGCTTTAACGACACCTACACCTTGACCATGCGGCGGAAGCAAGCTATGGAATTAGGAATAAACAGGATCTCCGACTTGGAACCATATATTGACCTGCTAATTCCGGGATTCGACCATGAATTCATGGAGCGTCCTGATGGTTATCCTGGATTGGCCAAACATTATGGATTCAGATTCGTGAAAGAAACAAAGGAGATGGACCCTGGCTTGATGTACAGAGCCATTGCCGAAGGGAGCGTTGATGTCATCGATGGTTTTTCCACCGATGGACGCATCCCTGCTTTTGACCTGGTCATCCTCGAGGATGATAAGCATTTCTTCCCTCCCTACTATGCTGCTCCCCTGATAAGAGCCGACATCTTAAAGAAATATCCCGAGTTAGAGGGAGTTTTGAATAAACTTGGCTCGAAGATAAGCGATGAAACAATGCGTCAGATGAATTACGAAGTGGATGAGGAAGGAAGAAAGCCAGAGGACGTAGCTCGTGAATTTTTAGAAAGGAACAGGCTAATTTAGGCCTTTCGTGAAAGTTCTTCTAAGCTGAGGTGAGGATATCCTGTTTCTTTTAATATCCTCTCTAACATCTCTTTCTCCTGTGAGGACCTGAGAGGGTATAATCGCCTCAATATTTTCCTACCTTCTGGAACGTTCCCTCTCAGTAAAGCCTGCCTGAATTTCTCCCACTTTCTCTCTCTTATTGAGTTCAGCCCTGCTATGATGAGTGCTAAAAGGAAGAGAAAGACGGTGAGAAGTACGATGAGCAGAGGTATGATCTTCATCAGAATTATCTAACAGAGTGTTAGTTCTGGTCTTCCGCACGCTCGAACCCAGATTCGGAAAACACTGAATGAACACCGGTGGGTTTCGGTGTTCAATTTCCGGATTTGGGTTGAAGTCAGTTCTGCAAGGCTCATTACACAGAGGCAGCCTGATACATGGCAAGGATATTTTCAACAGGTATATCTGGTTGAAGGTTGTGTGCGGGGGCCAGAATAAAACCGCCGCCCTGGCCCAATGTTTCAATTCGCTCCCTCACCTCGGCCCTTACCTGTTCAGTGCTGCCGAAGGGCAGCGTCCTCTGGACATCCACCGAGCCGTGAAAGCAGAGATCCCTCCCGAAGTCCGCCTTCAACCGTTTTGGATCCATCCCTTTGGCCTGGGTTTGAATTGGGTTCAGTATGTCCAGACCGATATCGATGAAATCCGGAATCAACTCCCGCACACCGCCACAGGAATGGAGCATCACCTTAAGGTCAAATTCCTTACCAACCTGGACCAGCTCCTTTAGTGCGGGTTTGAAGAAACGCCGGAACATATCCGGACTAATCATCGGGCCATTTTCGGTGCCGAAGTCATCGCCCAGCATAAATATATCTATATGATCAGCGGCAGCTTCGAAGATCCGGCGATTGTATTCAAGGTGGAACTCGAGCAGCTTACCCAATAGAGCCTCAACCAGTCCTGGATTTACCACCAGATCCATCAACAACCTGTCCATGCCGCGCAGGTACATTGCCAGTTTGAAGACGCTTGCCCTGGTGGTCAGCCTGTCTCCGGTACAGATGATCGCTGACTCCCTGTACCTGTAGCACTGTTCCGAGACAGAGTGGAAATCGAAGGTTCTGGGATCTGGCCAGGGGTGATCTTCGATCTCTCCGACACTTTCTGCTTCAGCTAAGGGAGACTTGACAACCTCCAGATAGCTTCCCATGCCCCAGCTCACCCTCTTCCTCACCACACCCCAGATATCGACAAAGGTTCCATCGGGTAGCCTCCTATGCAGGCTGCCATCTAACTGTTCTTCATAATCGCCTTCAGTATAGCAGGGTCTTACATATCTGACGTCTACTCCCAATTCCTGCAGAAGCTGGTCCTTATCTTGCAGCCCCAATACCTCCAACAGGCGTTCCGTAGTCTCAGGGACCGCCCAGTAATCCAGAGGTACCCTGTCAGGCTCATGATGAGTCAATGCTGTCACAACTCTTTGCTTCGAGTTCATCAGCTTTACCGCTAATCCGCCGTCCTGAACCCTATCCTGTCAAAGGGGTTCACCACGCTGGATGAGATGTTCATCAGATGGGCGCTCACTCTCTTCAGGTATCTCGAGCACAGTGCAGCGACTACGGCCCTTCTGGCTGCTATTTTCTCGTCCATCAACAGGTCTGCAATGATACGATCGCACTCCTTGGCGATCTTCCAGTGCGTTTCGGTAACTATCTTTGCCCTTTTCACATCGGCATCGGAGAAGGCCGCACACGTATGCTCGAATAGTTCCAACACCGTACCGGAGATCTCCTTTAAACGGCTAAAATAGTCGCCGCTGAACTTCTCCGGGAACATCCGGGCAAGTTCATAGATATTTTTAGAGAAATCTCCTATCCTTTCGATGTCGATAATAATGCTGGTGAGCACTAATGATGCGGTGAGATCTTGTCTTGGACTGACGGAGAGGTGTTCCAGTACCTTTCTTCTGATGTTGATCTCATATCGGTTAATAATCCTGTCCTCTCCATAGATGTCAAAATCGATCTCCTCTTTCTCCGTGAGGGCCTTTAAGACCGCTTGAAACAGTTGCCTGGTTTCGTTCAGCATCTCACCACTCTCTTTCAACGCCTGTTTTAAGAGATCCTCCATCACCCAGACCGAAAAAAGTTTCTTAAACATAGTCAGCCCCCCCTCTTCGTCAGGTATATAAGTATTATGGGGATTAGATAAAACACAACAAGAATATACATCAAAGCATAGCCTCTTGAGTTGGACGCCAGCCTGGAAAGCCTCTTTGCTATACTGATTGGCAGCCGTCGCAGGGGATAAAAGATAGCCACGCCCGATAGGTTAAACAGCAAGTGGGTGAGGGCAATCGATACAGCAGCCGGGCTGCCGGTCACAAGTGATGCAAGTATGGCGGTGATCGTGGTGCCAATATTGGCGCCCAGGGTATAGGGGAATATCTCTTCCACAGAGAGTATACCAGCCCCCACAAGCGGGATCATCAAAGAGGTGGTAACAGAGCTGCTCTGGACAATGGAGGTGAAGGTCATTCCTAAAAGTAGACTCCTCATCGGCTTCTCGAACAGGTAGACGTGCAACACCCGTTCTATCTTCCCCAATACCAGTCCCCTCATAGTATTAACCAGAAGCTTAAGGGTTGTGAACAACAAGGCAAAGGCGATTATCAACATCACCACGCCTGCCAGAACGGTTGAACCCGGAAATAAGCCTTGTATAAACCCTCTGATGAGCTCTATAACCGGTTTAACCGCTATCTTCAAGGGGCTGGTGAACTTCAACCCACCTATGGATATAAAGATACCGGTAAAAAGCAGGGCGGACCTTTGCAGAAAATGAGTATATAGCTCCAACGGAAAGAGGATTAGCACGGCCAACATATTGAAGAAATCATGGACGGTCGCTCCAGCTAATGCTCTTCTAAATTCCTGTTTTCTGGTTACATGGGCAAAGGAGACCAGGGTGTTGGTTACACTCGTCCCGATATTCGCGCCCATAACTATGGGCACCGCATTGGTGATGGAGATCGCCCCGCTTGCCACCAGGCCCACAAGTATGGAGGTGGTAGAGGAAGAGCTCTGCGCAATTGTTGTAGCAAGTATCCCGATAAACAGGGCTGTGAAAGGGTTAGAAGTGGCGGCTATGAGCTGATGTGCGAAGCCTTGCCCGAATGATTTGAAGGCGGCGCTCATGAGCTCAATACTCAGCAGAAAGCCGTATATGAGCAGTAACAGAGATAACAGCCTCTTCAGGGTCGAGTAGCTGGAGCTCGCCACCATCAAGTCCTTTGCTTTTAACCCATTGATAGATAGATGTTCCAGATGCCACGGGCGATGAACTCCACCGATATCGCGGCAAGGAACAGTCCCATCAACCTCCTTAAAACCATATTACCGGTGCAAGGTCAAGGTATCAGACCGTCGGATGTTATATAGAACTTAGGTGCTATATTATAATACAATCTTCGCCGATTGGCAAGGGAATCGATTATGGGGCAATTTTCATTGGCTCAGGGGGTTGTGCTCTGGGACCGGGCCTGCAATCCCAGGGCTCATCCAAGAAGATTTATGTCGCTCATAAACGGTCCTGTTCAGGCCGAGGTAGGGCTTCCAGGCTTAAGAGCCGGGGATGAGCCGGTTCATCTTTCGGACCGAGCACGTTGGGTATGGAGACCGTTATTGCGGCCTTTCCCTCGACAGGACATTTATATTCACAGATCCCGCACCCGATGCATATCTCCTCAAGTATATACGGTAGCAAGAGAGGTTCCTCCACAATCGTCACGCCCCTGCCGATCATGTCTCCAGGCTTTGCTTCCCGTAGTTTCACGGCCTTAGTTGGAATGGGGCAGACTTCTTCGCACACTACACAGTTCTTGCCCTGGGCATAGGGGATGCATCGGGTCTTATCAATATGGGCCGTTCCTATACGAAATCTCCTTTTGAGTTCAAGGCTTATCCTCTGAATGGCCCCTGTAGGACAGACCTGTGTGCATAGCCTGCAATTATACTCACAATAGCCTACCCGTGGGACAAGCACTGGCGTCAGGAACCCCTGAAGTCCTGCCTGCCAGAGAGAGGGCTGGAGCCCGCTGGTTGGGCAGACCTTCATACACTCTCCGCACCTGATGCACCTGGTGACGAACTCATCTTCAGGGAGGGCCCCCGGAGGCCGG
>DTYK01000298.1 GCA_012961925.1 Candidatus Latescibacterota bacterium | reverse complement strand
GATACAAGGGACGATCAGCCCGGTACCCCTGGGGCAGGCGACGCCTGGCACATTGCCGACTCCTTTAACGAGACGATATTTGTGGAGGGTAAGGTGCCATTTGTGGCAGTGGAGCCGGTTTCCTGGGGAGCCATAAAGGCGACCTTCAAGTAAAATCTCCCCCGCAAGCGGAGAATGTTTGATTCGATGGAGGCGAAAGGGGTGGGGGGATACTCCCTGCCCCTTTCGCTTATGTAAGTCCACAACCGAAGTTTAAAGCTTAGCCAATTAGGGAGGGACAGAGTCGTGAGAATATCTCACCGCTTCGGTTTATATCTGGTGTTTTCTCTCCTTAGCGCCGGGTGTGCTCACTTTGGATATCGCCATTTCTCAGGTCCGGTGGAACCGGCATCCGAAGACAGGCAGCAGAAGGGCGTGGTGGTGATGGATGATGGGACAGTGGTCCACAGTCTGCGACGCTTAGAAGTTGGTCTGAAGCCAATGAGCGACGAGGAGCTGAACAGACAGTTCTTGGATGCCTCGAAAGGTGGCGTGACTGCCACTAATCCATATACCTATGGCGACTGGCACCCAAGCGGGGAGAAATGGACTCCCAGCCGTTTTACTGTCTTCCGTCTTAAGGTGAAGAACTATGAATTCCCGAAGATGGAGGTGGATCCCCTCAAAGCCGAGATTGTAACCTCAAACGGCCGTCGCTATCAACCTTTTAGCATATTAGAGCTTCAGAATTACTTCTACCGCTATGCCATCGGATATGCTGGGAATAAGTATCAGCGGTTCGATGCCAGAGTGGATATCCTCAGGCAAAGCCTTTATCGTAAGGATATGATCTTCAGCGGACAGGAGCAAGTAGGCTTCATCGTTTTTCCTCCCTTACATCCTGATGTTGAGGACTTCTCTGTCCGTCTTAAAGACATTGTGCTTGAGTTCGATTACCGGAATGAACCGGTGAAGAGCACTGATTTGACCTTCCGCTTTCACCGGGAGACTTACCAGGCCCGTCATCCTATAACTTTAAAATAGCCGAGGGAAGCTTTACGATGCAAACAGGATTTCCAAGGGGGGTTTTCCGTACAGTTCTGACGGTTGGATGTATCGGGATGATTATGGCCAGCCCAGTTTGGGGAAGGCTGAGAACCTGGCGCATTGGAGAGGAGGGACAGAGCTGGAGCAGGTGGGTGGAGTCTGCTTCGGGAATAGACTTTGAGCGCAGTCCCGGGGCGATTCAGCCCAGAGAGCTTTATTCCGAGGAGAATCTCGCATTACGTCTCGATTGGCAGGACGGTCGGCCTGCCGATTTTACCGTTGGGGGGGAGGCTCGGGTCTGGGATAACGCCGCTTTGTGGGCTTCAGACCTGGTCTTGGTAGACGGTAACCCTCAGACCTCAACCGGAGACCGGTTCAAAAGGACGGGAGGAAATTTTACTGGACAATCTTTCTTCTTTGATTTCGGTGAGACCTTTGTCATTAACAGAATTGTCTTCTATCCTCGCCAGACCGGCCAGGATGAGGAAGGTCGTCCTCACCGGGACGACTTTCTAAGGGGTTTTGAGTTGTTCGTCAGTGACGGCCATAGCTTTAGTTCAAGTGGACAACCTCAGTATAGTCTTCTTAGGAGAGCTCCCCGCAACAGCCGGAGCGTCGTTGACATCCGCTTCACTCCTCAGCCGGTCCGATTTGTCAGGCTCAGGTCAGTCGTCCCTTACGGGTTCGAGATTGCGGAGGTGGAGTTTTACGGGGCTGGTTTTAGTTCAGAGGCGACATATCTCTCCAAGGTGGTTGATTTAGGACAAAGAGCTAACTTAGGAGAGGTTCGATGGAACTTCTCAAAATGGGAGAGGGTGGAGGGCCAATTGCAAATGGCCCCGGATGCTGGGGTATCTGTGATCCTCGAAGGAAGAAACGGAACGGATGATACTCCCACCCGTTATTTCACCAAGGGAGATACTGTGGAGGTGACCCGAGAGGAGTACTTTAAGCTTAAACCTGAAAAAAGGGGTTCCATCAAAGAGGATCGGGAGCATTGGAGCCCCTGGTTTTACCTATCCTCTGGACAGCCGTTCCCTGCCCCCGGTCCCCGACGATATTTTCAGCTTCGTATCACCTTTTATGGGAACAAAGCGGACATCATGCAGATGGCCAGGTTATCCTCCTTTTCCCTACGGTATGCCGTTCCTCTGTTGGCAGAGAGGGTGGTGGGGGAGATCGCCCTTAAGGGTGATCCCAGAGCCAGGTTTGCCACTGTCCAGGCAGGGGAAAGGGAGCTTTTTACCTACGATGTGAAGGCAGAGTTCAGCTCCGCCTCTCAGTTAGGGTTCGATGCCCTTCGTATCGACCTGCCTTCCCGGGCGGTCTTTAAGCAATTGGAGATGGGAGAGCCCTTCACTACCATACTTCCAGATAGTGTCGAAGAGACTCAGTCTCACCTTACCGTCTACTTTCCCTCAAATCCTGTCACTATGGGTCAGAATCGTCCTCTTCGGGTGACCTTTGAGACAGCGGTCTTGTCCTATGGCACCGATTTTGTTGGTTATGTCTTCGACACCCAAGGCGAGGAGTTGCCTCAGTTGGTTGAGCCTGGAGATGCAAACCCTGAGGTGAACACCAACAGCTTGAAGGTGCTGCTTTTCGAGGAGTCAGCCGGGGAGGTCCTCACCAGCCTTGGTGTCTTACCCGCCTTGATCACTCCCAATGGGGATGGAGAAAACGACCATGCAGTCATCTCTTATACTATCATCCAATTGGTCGGTGAGGCGAAGGTTAAAGTTGGCATTTACAGCCTTAGTGGAGAACGGGTGTATAATTTCCCCTCTAAGTGGCGCCCAAGGGGTGACTACACTGAAGTCTGGGATGGACGGGATGAAGCTGGAGACCTGGTGGACCCCGGTCTTTATCTCTGCAGGATTTCGGTAAAGACTGACAGGAAGACGTTTGAACAGTCCAGAACAATAGTAGTGGTTTATTAACAATGGTGTTAGTGCGATATTTTTCTTAAACTGGGCGATAAAGTCGTACGGTTTAAGAAAAGCAAGGGGAAGAAACCAAACTATGATATTTATCAGGGCAGGGGAGTTAGAAACGGAGGTCTGATAGATGAGATGGTTGTCTGTTGTGGGGCTGCTGACTGTTTGGTTAGCTGCCGGCGATGGGATGGCTGCGGTAAAGACATGGGTGGTGGGAACAGAGCAGAGGCCGTGGGCTCAATCAGGGAAGATTACTGCCTTTGATGAGGTGTCCGGTGCCCTCCAATCCAGGGAGTATAAGCCTTACCAGAACATTCTGCAGGGTCTGGACAAGCGGGATAACGAAGGGAAGACTATCTGGCTTCCCGAGGGCGCCTGGCAACGTTGGCATGTGGACTTCGATTATGTTCTGGGAGAGGACCCTCGCTCCTCATACACCCACCAGCACCCCTTTTTCTTAGACGGCGATCCGGAAATAGGATACGCGGCATTGGAGCCTGCCCGTACATATAAAGGTGTCCGCTATTTGTTTGACACCGGGGTGCTTGTGCCCGCCAACCGGTTTGTCTTCTATCCCCAACAAACGGGCATTTTGCCTAGGACAGGGGTTCCCCTCCGGGAGTACTATATGAGGGCCTACCAGGTTTCGGCAACGGCAAAGCTGAGCCAGGAGAGGTTAACCGGTTGGGGTACCGACCCCCTTGAGGTTCTGTTGGGGGAGGAACCCCATAATTTCAAGCACGTGCCCGTGATCGATTTCCCTTTGCAGCCCCTGCGAGTCTTTCAGTTAACTAATCTGGCCCTAACCGGCTTCAGCCTCGGCGAGATAGAGCTTTACGGGGAGGGGTTCGCCCCCGAGGCGTGGTATACCACAGAGGTCATCGATCTTGGGGCGCCGGTGAATATCGGGCGGGTTTCCTGGGACTTTAAGAAGTTCCGCTGGAGAAAGCAGTGGCAGTGGATAGGTCCGAGCAGCTCCGAGGAGTTAAGGCTGCAAACCCGGGCGGCACCTGAGCTCTGGCAGGTGATAGGAGGAGACCCTGAGCCGATTGAGTGG
>DTYK01000297.1 GCA_012961925.1 Candidatus Latescibacterota bacterium | reverse complement strand
TACCCCTGACTGGGAAGATTATGATGTTCCGTTCTGCTTCCTGGGGTACAACCCTGATGCCAATGTCGTGATACTGGCAGTGCAGGTGGTAGATAACATCGGCTATGGGTTTGACTGGAGCTGGGGCGACAGCCACAGAGGCGTGGATATGCCCTATTGGTACCTGGATCCCGACGGTGATGGAGGGCAATATCAATATAGGGAAGGCCTTAACAGCGAGGAGGCCCAGCAGATGTACTGCCGCTTCGACCTCTATGAGGCTGGTGTCACCAACTCGCTGATTACCTATACCTCGGGTGCAGAGACTGGCGGCTGGGCCTACAGGGAGCCCTATACCCATGTGGCTTACGATTGGGACCGTACCACAGGCTCCTACACCTTAGAGGTGACCATGCAGCTGTGGGACTGGATGGCCCGCGAGGTCGACGGCGGTGCTGATGCCAGCACCCCTCATATCCTTGAACCGGGTGAGACTATCGGCATGCGCCTCACTTTCTATGATGTAGACTCCGATGCCGATGACGACTGGGCAGCGTTTACTTTCAATGGGCCAAATCCAGAGGGCATCGACAACGGATTCTACGCCGATAACTTTGATCCATGGCTGCTTCTGACCGCGGAGGAAACGGCTGTGGAGCGTACTACCTGGGGGCAGCTTAAGAGTCTGTTCAAGTAAGGCCCAACGGTCTGTTAGCCTCTGAATCATCGGGGGCGAGCTTTTCGCCCGCCCCCTTTTTATATTTTATAATCTGGGGAGGCAAAAACGAGGGAGAAAATGTCGTTAAGAAACGTGTTCAGACGGGCTTTGGGCCTCGGTTTCATTGTTCTTTTCGCTGGTGTGCTTTCGGGATGTACCTATCGCTATCAGGTGGGTTATTTTGCCCCGGCGAGTGAGGAGAAACAGATCTCCGGGGTGAAGCTCTTAGACGACGGGACGGTCCTTTATGTGCGGGAGAGGCTGGAGATCGGCTTGCGGGCGATGACAGATGCAGAGCTGAACCGTCGGTTCCCCCAGGATTCTCACCAGGGATTAGACTCTACTAATCCTTATACCTATGGCAACTGGGTTCCAATAGGAGAGAGCTCTACTCCCAGTCGGTTCACTGTCTTTCTACTTTCGGTGAAGAATTATACCTATCCTAAGATGTTAGTTGATCCCTCCAACCTTACGATAGTAGCCAAGAATGGCCGTGTCTACTTCCCTTGGAGCAGAGAACGGATAGAGGAGTATTATTTGCCCTTCATCCAGGGGTACGCAGGCAATACTTACGAACAGTTTGAGAGAAGGAAGGATATCCTTAAACGCACCCTGTACCCCGCCCATCAATTCATCTTCAGCGGGCAGGAATCTTTTGGTTATGTGGTGTTCCCTCGGCTAGACGATGATGTCCGCGAGATCACCGTATATCTCAATAATATTGTGCTTCGCTTTGACTCCTGGGGCCGCCCAGCAGAGACAATAGACCTGCAGTACCACTTCTATCGGGATGTGAAGAAGGTTTACTACCCTTTACTGGTTACCTCCCAGCCGAGCAGCCCTAAATAGGTCCAGATCAGAGGTGATCCTGAAGGGGAAGGCATCCTGGTGGTGAATCTTTAGGCAGGTTCCCCAGTTATGCTGACGGAGAGGCTTAGGTATGTATCAAATGATGGATGGGAAAGAGCGCTTAAAAAGATTTTCCCTGTGGGTGGGATTTATGGTGCTGACGATTTTCGGCGGTGTCCCGTTGCAGGCTCGGGTGGAGACCTATGTTATCGGCGATGAGGACCACCCCTGGCAGGCTTCCGGTAACCTTCTGAACGCAGATTGGAGCTCTCAGCCAGGTTGGGTACTGCCCATAAGGGTCAGTATGGAGCAGAATATCCTGAACCGATTGCACGAGGAGGGTAGACTGTTCGCCGCGTATGGCAGAGACGGAAGGCTGATTATGGCGGATCTCTACAGGTACAGAGAGGGAGATGCCCGGCTGTGGAGCGAGAATCTCAGCTCTGGGAACAAAGATATGATATTTAAACTGGCCGATGGACTGCAGGACACCTTTGCCTTGGAGCAGTTTGTCACCAAACGAATCCCCCAGGGCGTCACCATTTATGTAGACTTAGGGGGAGCCTACCCGGTTAAGGAGGTGAAGTTTTATCCCTTAAATCGCAAGACAGGTTCCGATTTAGTCGAAAAGTATCCGGACTTTGACTGGGGGCCTCATGAAGACCTATATGTAAAGGGTTATGAGCTGTGGGCAAACGACGGTTCTGCCAAGACCCAGGACGAGGAGGGTCGTCCTATCTATCATCTGTTGAGCGCTGTGCCAGTAAATACGAACATCGTGGTCACTGACACCTCTTTTCAGCCGCAACATATTCGTTACCTCAAGCTATGGTGTTCTAACGACCCATTTGAGATAGATCAACTGGAGATAAGAGGAGAGGGCTACGTCCGGCAGGCCAGTTTTGTATCGGATATTATTGATCTGAACGATATAGCCAATTTAGGTAGAATCTGGTGGACTGCTGAGAAAGACCCTGATACCCAGGTGCTGGTGCAGACCCGGGTGGGGAGGGATATGACGACTCTCCGTTACTTCAGGATAAATGACATCGGTGAAGAAGAGGAGCTTACCGGGGAGACCGACGAAGAAAACTACAGGTTGTGGACGAGGTTGAAGGTGTCGGAGAGGGGAAGGGGGGGGCTGTCAGATACTGAAAATTGGAGCCCCTGGTCGTTACCTTATAAACAGTCTGGCGACTATATCGTGGTCGAGGGCCCTCGACAGTATCTGCAGATTAAAGTCACCTTGATCAGCGAAAACCCTTGGGTTAGGGCCCGAGTGGACAATGTCTTTTTTGAATACTCACAGCCGACCGTTGCTCGCCGGCTGCTGGGCGAAATCTCTCCTCGTGAGAATATTGAATTGGGCAAAACATTGACTTTCAGGTATTGCCTGCGTCCGCAAATTGCCAGCCAGGACTCAGGCTTTGATGTCATTCAAATAGATACCCCAGTACAGGCTAGGGTGGAGAGTTTAAGAATCGGGGGGGAACTAGTCCCGGCAAGCGATTACAGCGTCAAAGCGGAGGAGAAACATTTAACCCTTCAGCTGCTCAATGGCAGGAGACTCAGCTCGGATGCTGACTCGCTTGAACTGGTTTTTGATTGCTCCATACTCTCCTTTGGCACTATTTTTGCCAGTAGGGCCTGGGCCAGTTGGATACAGGTCCTGCCCCAAGATGTGGAGGAGGAAGATCCTGGAGATCTTGGAGTAAGGGGGTCGGAGGGCTTTCTGGGTAGGGTTATTGGCGACCTGGCCATCTCTCCCAATCCCTTTACTCCCAACGGCGATCAGTGGAATGACGTTGCTAACATATATTTCAAGGTCTTCCAGGTTGTCACTTCTGCCCCGGTGAGGGTCGATATTTGCGACTTCTCGGGAAAGATAATTCGAAAAGTGTTCTGGGAGCAAGTGGGTAGCAGTGAGTTCCGAAACATCCAGTGGGATGGTCTGGACGACCAGGGTAAATTAGTACCCCCAGGGATTTATTTAGTCAGAGTCCGGGTGGAGGCTGACGAAGAGACGTTCGAGGAGATAAGAACGGTGGCCGTAGCCTACTGAGGCTTGGTGCCTACTGGCTGGTGAACAACAATCCCGGCAAATCAGCCTTTATGTGAGTTACCGGCAGGGTATCGCCGTTGGTCCCTGGAATCATTAAAGTAATCATTACAAAGATCGGCAAGGAATGCTACACCGGTTGGTAAAATTTGTGGTTAGCCCTCCGGTTCTACAGGTCGAAGATAAAGTGACTACCATGAGATTGATCGGGGTAAAATTCCTTCTTCGGGCAGGACTGATGGTGCTGGCGGTTTTAGCCAGTGGCGCGGTTCAAGCTAGAGTGAAGACCTATATTATCGGCGAGGAGGCTCATCCCTGGCAAGACTCGGGCGAGCTGAAGAACGCAGATTATGAGTCCCAGCCTGGTTGGATTCTGCCAGGCAGAATCAGCCTGAGGCAGAATCTGTTGAACCAATTGTACAAGGAGAAGAGACTTTTCGCCGGTTACGGGAGAGACGGAGAAGTCAGTGAGGAGGGCTACCAGCCGGGTGATGGCCGGCTGTGGAGCCCTAATCTTAGGTTTGAGGATCGGAAGAAGATACTCCTCCTGGCCGATGGGGAACAGGATACCCTGGCTCTGGAAGAGTTCAGCGCAAGTAAATACAACCTGGGGGTCACCGTTTATGCTGATCTGGGCCAGGCCTATCCGGTTAGACTGGTGAGGTTTTATCCCTTAAATCGCCAACTGGATCCTGCTCTTATTAGCAGGTATCCCGATTTCGATTGGGGGGCTCACGAGAGTTTGTATATGAAGGGCTATGAACTGTGGGCCAATGATGGCTCCCCGGAGACTCAAGATAAAGACGGCCGGCCTATCTATTCTCTGCTCAGTGCCGTGCCCGTGAATCAGAATGTGGTGGTGGCAGACAGCTCTTTTCCTCTTCAACATATTCGCTATCTGAAGTTAAGATGTGCTGTGTCCGAGCCTTTTGAGATAGACCAGTTGGAGATAAGAGGAGAAGGCTACTTCAGAGAGGCCAGATTCACCTCAGAGATCATCGATCTGGGAGAGATAGCGAATCTGGGGGGGATTTGGTGGGTGGCAGAGAAAGAGCCGGGCACAGAGGTGCTAGTGCAGACTCGCGTGGGGAAAGATAAAACTACCCTCCGCTACTTCCGGGTAAACGAAATCGGCGAGGAGGAGGAGTTGATCGGTGAGACTGATGAAGAGAATTATCAGGCCTGGAAAAACCTCAAGGAGTCGGAGAGAGGTCGAGGAGGAGTGCCGGATACCGAGAACTGGAGTCCTTGGTCACCGCCATACAAAAATTCAGGAGACCCTATTGTTGTGGTTGGCCCCAGACGGTATCTGCAAGTTGCAGTTACCATGGTCAATAGGGACCCTTCTACCCAAGCAAAGGTGGACAACATCTCCTTTGAGTATTCTCAGCCCGTCGTTGCCCGGAGACTGTGGGGGAAGATCTCCCCCACAGAGAATGTTGATCTTGGGGCTACAGTTCGTTTTAGATATACTCTGCGACCAACTATTGGCAGTGGAGACTTAGGGTTTGATGTGTTTCAGATCAATACCCCGGTTCAGGCTCGGGTAGAAAGCCTGAAGGTGGGAGGCAGACCACTCTTTGACAAGGATTACAGCGTCCAGGCTGAAGGAAGAAAACTTACTATTCAACTGCTTGGTGGCAGGAAGATCAGCTCCGATGCTGATTCGGTGGAGTTGGTCTTTGACTGCTCAATACTCACCTATGGAACTGTCTTTGCGGGTAAAGTGTGGGCCAGTTGGACAGAGAATCTTCCCCAGGATGTAGAGGAGGAAAAACCTGGAGACCTCGCTGTGAGAGGATCTGAGAGGTCACTGGGTAGAGTGATTGGAGCTCTCACAGTCTCTCCTAATCCTTTTACCCCTAATGGAGACGGCCAGAACGATGTAGCCTCTATATATTTTAAGGTATTCCAGGTTATCGGGACTGCCCCCATTACAGTGGATATCTGCGATCTCTCTGGTGTGAGATTGCGGACGATATCCTCTCAGCAGGAAAGTTCCGGTGAGTTCCGAAATAGGTGGGATGGCCTGGATGCTGAAGGCAAACTTGTGTCGCCCGGAATCTACGTGGTCAGAATTCGGGTGGAAGGAGATCAGCAGAGATTCGAGGAGACAAAGACCGTTGTGGTGGTCTACTGATACCGAATTCAGATCGGCTCCAGTAACCAATATTCAAACAAGCTCTGTTTTATTCGGATTTGCGAGGTGGAGGTCAGAATTCAAAAATCCCTGTCATTTTGTCAGGCCTAGGTGATGAGTTCAGGCAGGAAAAGTATGATGAATATGAGAAGAGTGTGTCTTTGGGTTCTCCTTTTTATGATCTTTCTATTCCTTCCTATTTATCTGCTGGCTGGCACCCTGGTTATTGACAGTCGGCAGGACTGGGAGAAATGGACATTCAACGGCAAACCCGTAGGTGAACTGCCAGATTCTACCTTGCTGAAGCTCACCCCTGATGGAGAAATCCAGCTGGGGAGTGTAAAAAGGGAGGTAAACGCCTGCTTAGATGCGCCCAGTTATAGATATGAGAAAGAGAAGAGGGAGTATGAAGGGGGCATCAGAGCAGCCGGTTCGAACAAGGCTTTGGCTCGAAGGATTATAGATGGCAATCCCCGTACATATTGGACCCCTGTTTTTACAGACGACATAGAGAAGTGGTGGGTAGTGGTAGACCTGGGTCGGGGAGTGACAGCTAAGAGCGTAAGATTGATCTTCCCGGAGGGCAAGACTCCCTTCCCTGAATTCAGAGTTTTTATCTCCGATGGGGAGTATAGGTTTCCGGGCAGTCGCACCCTTGCCCTGCACTATATAGAGGTGGGCAAGACTATAAGACCCAACGAGAATCATATATTTGAAATCATATTCGACACTGAAGAGCACTTTCTGGCTACGGGAGGGACCCTGCCCAGGCAGAAAGAAGACCGGCAGGTGGTCTTCTATCCAGTGAGAGACCGACAGGATAATCTGCTTATGGGAGCTGCCCTCCAGTATGTTAAGATATTGTTTACCAAAAAGGTAGCCAATTCTGGCCTTGCCGAACTGGAGGTGTGGTCACTGCAGAATGTGGCTCTGGGAAGTCTGGCTCGGGGTGGAAGTGCTGAGCAGGCTGCGGGAGGACCGGCCATAAAGGCCATAGATGGGCAATTATGGACTTATGCCAATGTCCACCGGGCCTCAGATTGGGAGGCGGAAGGTTGGTTCAAGTTCGACCTGGGAGCTGTCTTCTGGATTGACACCATACGTATTGTTTCCTACCCTGTCTATATGTCTCTGCCTGGTCTGTCGGGGCCAATGGACGGATTTAAGATCTATGTCTCTGATGGAACTCAGGCCACCTACTCGCCGGGAGGTGATGCCTGGAAGGTGGAGGATAAGCCGCTGGTATGGGAAAAGGTGATCGATGTCAAGAATGATAAACAGCCGAGGCTATGGAACTTTGATATCCCGTTTTCACCAAAAAGGGTGCGGTATATCCTTTTTCATCATGATTATGGCACCACCAGAGCTCTTCGGACTACGAATGTTGGGAAAATCCTTGAGTTCCAGTGTTTTGGCCAGGGAACTATCCCTGGGGTAACCCTACGGTCTAACCTTATTGAGCTGGCCAAACCTCAGAATTTCTCTTATATTTCTTGGGAGGGTTCCACTCCTCCGGGCACCTTAATCCAGCTGCGTACCAGAACCGGCTATGCAGTCCAGGAGGTGAAGCACTACTTCACTAAGGATGGGAAGGAGATAACAGGTCCCAACGCAGAGGAGATATACAACAGGCTGCCAGCGTTTATGCGGGGACCTATAACCTCGGAAATTCTGCCGGTGGAGTCGGCTTGGAGCCCATGGAGTGAATATTATAGAACTCCGGGGCCGTTTAAGTCCCCATCTCCCCGAAAGTATCTTTTTATTGAGGCCAACCTGCTCTCCGAGAATCCAGAAGCTGCCCCTTCTTTAGATTCCATAACCATCTCTCACACTGATCCGGCTCTGACCGTCGTTTATGGCAAGGTCGAACCCAGGGAAGACATTCCGGCTGGTGAAGAGCGTAGCTTTTCTTTCACCCTCAGCAGGCCAAGGTTCCGGGGGATAAGTATTCACTGGTACGACAGGTTTGGCCGGGAGAAGACGAAAGAACAGTGGTTGAAGCTACCCTCTCGAAGGAAGGGGCGGGTCTTAGAGGAATCCTGGGCCTTCTTTAAAATTGACAGCACCCAGGTAAGCGAAGATGAGTGGGATTCTCTGCCTGACTCATTAAGGGGATGGAAGAAGAAGCTCTGGGAAGCAGAAATTAAGGGGTTTGACCAGGTGCTGATTTTAACGCCTGAGCTGGCTCGCTTGAATTCGGTGAAGATCGACTCTGTGGATCAGAGCGTGCAGTGGCAGGTGATCGGGGCTGCAGGCGATTCATTATGGATTAAATTGCCACACCTTATGTTCGACGAAACAGTGCAGATTGAATTTACCTGCCCCGTGTTCCATAACAATACGGAGATTAAGGCCTTTATTGGTAACAGTTCAGTGGAAGGGTTGTGGCAACTGGTGGACCCTGATCCCAGGTTGAAAGACCCCACTACAATTGTCCTGCCGGCATTGGGTTCCACAGATAAGCTTATCAGCGACGTCTCTTTAGCCCCGAGGGTCATCACTCCCAATGGAGACAATATAAATGACAGTGTACATTTGGATTTCACTCTTCTAAAGGTTGAAGCAACGCGCCGGGTCACGGTGCGCATATACACCCTGGGCGGCGAGCTGGTTAAAGAGGTGTACGACCGACCCCAGGCCAGTGGTAGGGTCGTAGGGCTAACCTGGGATGCTACAGCGGAGGACGGCAAGCTGGTGCCACCGGGTCTGTATATCTGCCAGGTGAAGGTTCACGGAGACTGGGGGGAGAATTCCCTTAATCGGACAGTCGTTGTATCCTACTGAGAGGTTCTCCGGCCCTCTTTTCTCCGATACTTTATTCTCACAGATTGTGACTATTATCAGGATTTGACGCATGATGGCGATTACTGGTGAGCCGGGTAAGTGAATGGTTAAGTTCGACAATGGCCGATGAGCGGTGACTAATGATTTAGTGACCGTCCTGAAAGCCTGGAGAGAAATTCTAAGATCTTGCCTTATGGAGATTCCGATGGGAAGGTGGATATAGAAAAGGAGGAGGCAAATGGCGAAAAGATGGGTTATTGTTGTATCAGGCTCAATAAGCTTTAGCTTATTGCTCTTCAGTCATAGTTTCGCCGTCCAGAGAAGGGGTACTGCATTTGAGCCTCTTGGACCGGTAGGTCCTACCACACGCATTGCCGCCATAGAGCCTTGTTTAAGGAAGTGGTATGTGCCTCAGGAGCTTTATTACGAGTTCGGTTGGCAACAGTGGAGATATACTAACTATGCTAAAGACCTCTATAAGCGGTATGTACCTATCGCCTTAGAGGGGGCCAGGTATTATGATATATTTGGTAACTATATCACCCGGGGTTGGCAGATTTACGATTGGCAGGAGATTCAGCCACGAGAGTTTGGAAGCCAGATATTCAAAAGTCCCAGATTCTCCTCTTGGTTCGACAGGCTGCTGATCTCCTCTGCCTCCAGAGGACAATATTACAGTGCGCTGACTATAGGTGAGGAAATCAGGACCACTCTCACCCCTCTCACTTTTTCTAAGCCTACATTTAGCGGTTCGCAGTTGGATATTCTCACCGATAAATATTCCTTCACGGCCTTAGCTTCTCGTATTAGCAATCCGGGCACCCCCCGCAAAGAGGATACTTCTCCTGCAGAGGCCTACACCAACAATACCATTCTTATCGGCCTCAGAGGGGTGGTGAGGGTTGCTCGTTATGCCGAAATAGGCGCAACCTATGTAAATGGCCATAATACGAAAAATATCGATGACTGGGTGGAGAACACTTTCAAAGGCAGGCTCACCACTGGTCAGAACTGGGGGACGGTTAGAAGGATAATTATTCGGCTATCGGACGACTCCCCCGAGGACGGTGAGGGGGGCGCTATGCTATTTCTGCCGGTGAAGATTTATATTGATGGGAGGTTGGCTGACCTGGGACCGGGTAATCCGGAGATCACCGGAGGGGTGAAACACCGAGGCCATTATGAGGCTAATGGCACCGACCAAATCTACCTCACCTTTGACCTCTCTCGTTATGGATATATAGATGAAAAGGGCAATCTCATAGAGGCAAATCGGTTCCGCAAGATTAGCTTTGCACTCACCTTGGCTAATGACTACAAGGTGGAAATCACCTCTAATGTTCAGCTTAACGCTGTAAGGGAGGAGATATTTCTCCCTGTGTGCAGAGCCCCTGGTAATGTGAAGGACGGCACCAACCAAAGGGTGGTGAGATTTACCTATGGGCTGCCCACCGCTAATGAGATCTACGGACTCACAGTTGAGCTGACTGATGTTGCTGGCTGGAATCTAAGGGCAGAATATAATGTAAACAGCCGATATCGGGTGTTCCCCAATCGCAACCCCCAAATAGAGGATAAACTGGCGCGTTCTACTGATCAAAGCACGGCTTACTATGTGAACATCTCGAAGGTAGCTTTCCCTTGGTACGGTTACGGTGAGATGTTCAGCATAGACTACGATTACTCTACTACGGCATACATTCCCGATGGTACAGGCAACATCTATTATGACGAACCCGAACGCTTCTGTTTCGAGTTCGTAGATGACAACGACGACCAGGACAGATATCCTGACTGGCGCCGGAAATCCGTAAATCAACGCGCGGGTAATGATCTGGGTCGGAATGACGGCATCTTCCCAGGCCTGGATGAGAACAATGACCGGGTGAGTGACTTCAACCAGAACCAGAACTTTGAGCCCGACTACGTGGAACCTTTTCTCCGTTACAGCGTTGACCCCCCAGAGTTTCTCTTCGGGCTGGATATGAACAATAACACCGTGATCGATAGATTTGAGAACGATAATGATCCGGACTACCCATACAAGAAGGATCACCGGGGGTATAACTTCTACATTGGTGCCGAGGTACTTCCAGGTCTCAAGCTAACAGGTGGTTATCTTGATGAACGCCTTATCTCCAGCGGTAGGAGGAACCGAGCTACCTACGGCCTGCTCACTTTATACCGAGACTTTGCTGGCATAGGGAGGCTACAGGCGTTTTATAACATTAAAAAGGTGCAGGATGATATCCCTGATAACCTGGTGCAGTGGGTTCAACCTCCCGGCACCAAAGGCTCCTTGCAACCTTTTATCGATCCATTGGTTACTCCTAACACTACAGTGAACTCCTCTTATGCCGAGTTTCACTACATTGGCATTCCTCATGCAAACTTCATCAATAAGGTGAAATTCGAGTTGTACCACCAGCGGGAGCCACAACCCACATTGGCAGCAGAGGCACGGTTCTTGGGAATCATCAATAAGTTTGATTATACAACTACGCTGAAGAGCTTTGTACTGAGACCACGAATCAAGAGTACCTATAAATATCAAACTCCCTATAGGATAGGGGAATCGAAGATCAAGGAGTTATCGGAGATGGTCTCCTTGATAATCAATTTTCATCTGTTGCCAACCACATCAATTGAATTAGGTACTGAATATACAAGGTTTTTCAACCTTATGGAGAGGGAGAAGGATTATCACGAGATCATCTATGCCCTTCAATTGTCCAATACATCGGATTTCTTAGGTTACAGGCTTGTGGCCAAGGTTGGATTTCGAATGTTAGCCAGGTATCTGAAGCACAACGAGGTTAAAAGCAGCAGTGTTGCCTTTATGAGTTTATATGCCGGGGTAGGAGGCTGACAGAAATTTTCCTTGATTGGTAGGGAGATTTTCCGCAACTCTTTCATGCGGATTGGCCAGATTTATCGCATGGATGGGTGCCTATGAAAAGGCTTATGATACAAATGTCCTGGCCCAGGAGACTGTCAAACAACGGGATTATAAGGCGAAGATTCAACAGGGTGCGGGGCATAACTACTTGATACGACGCTGGTCGGTGTTCAGAGAAGCTTAATTAGTTCCACGAGGCCCTCAGTTACTACAATCGGGTTGTAAAAGAATATCCTCGTTCTCAGTGGTTCGTGCCAGTCGGGTGTGGACAGGGTAGGTATTTTAGGCTTTTCTTTTACAGTTGTGAGGGGGTTTAGTTCCGCAAACCCCATGAATACTCCATTGCTCTTAAAAAATCGTCAAAATGTAGTGCCACAATTA
>DTYK01000296.1 GCA_012961925.1 Candidatus Latescibacterota bacterium | reverse complement strand
AGCCCAGGGGTCGGAAGGGTTGCTGTAATCTCCAATCCGTTTGGGGATGCCGATGCACTACTGTTCTTCGGAACAGATGACCAGGGGTTAACCAACGCCATTGGGGATTTTATCCATGCCTTCTGGGATGCGGATCCCATGGCGCCGTTTCTGGTACATACGGCCAAAGCGAGCAAGGAGAGGACGTGACGCCTCCTTTTTGCACTCAGGAATGCTCTGGGAGTATTCTGGGAAAAAGGGCAGTAGGTCGATCGGTTTTAAAGGCCCACACTTGGGGCTGCCTATAGCGAGAGATAACCCTTATTTCATAGCCGTTGGAGGTTGAACCCTAATAAATAGAAACCGCAGAGCGCACAGAAAGAAAGTGCGAAACGAACTATTGCAGACATATTACACGAGGAGATTTCGCATGAACTGCCTGAATCTTGAGGATATCACCGTCCGAGGCGAACTTGGTGAGCGAACTGAACGAGGTCGTAGGAACCTGATTGAAGGCACTCCGCGGACCTACGTCTGGGATGAGGAATTCAACAACGAGTGGGGACCGGAGCATCCGGGGCGCTGGCTGGAGGTTATGTCACTCTTCCAGCGATACACAGGTGAAGCTGTGCCTGGACTGAGGGAAGATGCTGAAAGACTTATGGCGCATCAATGCGCTGATGGGAGCATCACTTTCGACAGAGATGTCGGGTTTTTCCACTGGCACAGGTGGTTCGGATACGGCGTTGCCCTCAATGCCTTGATGGAATACTTCGAACTTTGCCAAGATAAGAAGGTGCTTAGGGCTGCAGAACGGTTGGCGGATTACTTAGCCTCCTGCCGCTGGGCTCTACACGAAGTCTCCCATCGGCACATCTCCTGGTTTTCACCCCCGATCAGGGGACTGGTGCGACTGAGCAAGTATGTGAGTAAGCCAGAATATTTAGAAACAGCCCGATGGACGACTGATCACCTCCTCAGTTCACTGTTTGTAACTGATGAAAGTTACCATTCCACCAGCATTATGCTGGGATTGGTAGGAATTACTGATTTTTGTGAGACAACGGGAGAGAATAGATATCTGAAGAGACTTATCGACCTGTGGGATAAAATCAAAACTGAGATCATCTGGGTGACAGGGGGATCGCCGGAAAATTATCCCAGATCAAGTGGGGGCAGTGAGCCCTGCACCACCTCCGATTGGATTCGCCTGAGCCTGCGGCTGTGGCAGATAACAGGTGAAGCAAGATTTATGGAGGCTGCGGAACGGGCGTTGAGAAACCAGCTCTTCTTTGAACAGCTTCCCAACGGCGGTTTCTCCACCAACTGCAATATCGACCAGGGTTTCAGGGCGCATGAGGCGGGATGGTGCTGTTCCTTCCAAGGGACACTCAACCTCCTGAATGTGGCCAGATTTATCTATACTTACTGCGAGGACGAGATCTGGGTGAATCTTCTGGTGGAGTCGGAGTGCACCGTCCCGTTGGCAAGTGGGAAAGTTAAGCTGACCCAAAAGACCGAGTTTCCACTGAGCAATAAAGTTCAGCTTCGAGTTGAGCCAGAGAAGAAATCGGCATTTGTAATCAGGTTGAGGATTCCCGAGAATTGCGAGCAAGGAAATGTCGTTCTGAATGGAGAAATGGTGGCTTGTAATATGGAAGGAGGATATATCCTCCTTTCCCGCTCCTGGCAGCAGGGGGACCTGCTGGAGGTCAGCCTGGTTCCGCAGATGAAGTGGGAGCTGGAGACAGCCACCTATGAAGGAGAGCTTTGCCAAGTAGAATACGAGGGCGAAGTAAAGCTGACTAACCGGGTGGCAGTCCTCTATGGTCCCATTGTCTTGGCTATCTTCCGCCTGGCTCACGGATGCGACTTAAGCTGGGTCTACACCAAGGAGTACAGAGAGGTGTTGGACACCGGTGGCGCTGCCTTCAGCCGCTTTGATCGCTCCTGCTCGGACATCATCCAATGGAAGGGTGGCCAGTTTGTCACCCACAGAATCCCGGATAAAATTGCTCTCCACAGAGAAGATCGCGGATTGACCTTAGTGTGGGAATCTTCATTTGGCCAGGGAAGCCGGATTTCGCACACTGTCAAGATGTTGCCTGGTCTTCCTCTGCAAATGGAATGTGAGGAACGAATCACTTTGGCTCCCACCGAAGCGAAAAAACCCATCCAGAGCATCTTGGCCTCCGGGGTGCGGATCGCCACCCAGAAGGAAGCCAACCTGGATATCACCTTCCAGCCGGGACTGTCCCGCATCGCCAGTTTTAACTACCCTCCGGTGAAGGTGGCAACAGGGGGAAGCATGAAAATTCCTGAAGACGATGAGGTTTTGAACAACACCGGCCAGTATAGGCTGAGCAACGGCGCGGTTGCTGTGAAATGCACCTATCGGGGTGATGTAGAGGCGGTCGTCTGTCTAAAGAAGGATGGCTGGACTGGTGTGTATCTGTCTCCCTTTCTGCCGGGAGATAAGATCTCTGGAGAAGAACGCACCTATCGGATATCTCGTCGGCTCATTATCCCTTACAGCTAACAAGTTCAAAAAGCCGAAGGAGAATATAGAAAAAAACTGGTACGAATCAGTCAACCTTATCCTGTAAAATTGACCCCGGAGAGAACTCATGGGACTCGAATCTTTTGAAGTAAGGGGGTGCAAGGTAGTGGGCGATTTGCTCTCTCAGGATCGCGTCCAAAGCCGCCGTCCCCTGAAGATAGGCCTTATGGCCACCGGCTTCTTCGAATATTGGCGGATGTATCCGGAGACGCTGAGGGCATCGGTAGCAGCCGATGTACAGGTGGTCGCCGATAGGCTGGGCCAGCAGTGTGATCTGGTCTGTTCCGATTTGGTCGATACTGTGAATAGTGCCGATGCGGCGGGGCGATTTTTCAAAGATGAGCAAATTGACCTGATGATCCTGACGGAGTGTACCTACACCCCGGACTACATCGTCAACCAGACCCTGGGGCACATCCCCGAGGTTCCGCTTCTAATCTATGTGTCCCAGCCCCACGACAGGGTGGACTTAGGCAGCGACTACGAAGAGACCCTGCGCAACAGCGGGATGATGTCACTGGTGCAGTTGGTCGCCGGGTTCAGGAAGATGGGGATATATCCGCACCTTGAGGTTGTAGTGGGGAGCATCCACGACGAGGAAGTCTACCGGCAGATAGATCGGTATCTGCAGGTGGTCACCATCTACAACCAGCTTAAAGCAATGACCGTCGGTGTGGTGGGCCATGTTTTCCGGGGAATGTTCGATTTCGAATACGACAAGACCATGATCAAGGGCAGGCTGGGCCCCCATGTAATGAACATCCAGATCAGCCATTTGCTCGACCTCTGGGAACAAACAAACCCCGAGGAACGATCAGTCTGCGCTCTGGTGGAAAAGGTGAACAGGGATTACGAGGTTCACCCCGTTAGATGTTCACTATCTAACGGGGTAAAGGGGCTTGACCAGGATGACATCACCAAGGCCGCCCGTTTTGCTGTGACCCTGCGCAAGCTGGTGGAGAAATTCCGACTGGATGCCATCGCCCTGCTCGGTCAGCACTACGTGGAGGCCAAGACCACAAGTTACCTCGGTGTGGCCGAGCTGTTAAATCAAGGCAGGGTTATGGCGGTCACAGAGGGCGATGTGCCCGGACTCATTATGATGAAGATTATGAGACACCTGACAGGGCGGACACCCTTTTTCGGCGAATGGGGCGAATTCGATGTCCCCCGCAATGCCATGCTGATTATGGGACACGGCTATCTGGCGCCTGATGAAGCGAAGAAAGGGACGCCGATAAGGGTCAGGCCGACGCCAGAGCAGTGGGGCTACGAAGGGCGGGGGTTTAGCTTCGAACTCACAATGAATCCCGGTCCGGCCACCATGGGACACATCATAAACGACATCCACGGATGGCGCATGCTCATCAGCGGCGGGGAGATCCTGGACATCGCCCCCCTGCCCTGCGGGGAATGCACCGTGTTGGTCAGGGTGGAAAGGCCCGTCAAGGAATATGTGGAACAACTGGTCAAAAGCGGCTTCCCATATCATTGCATCCTCGTATCCGGCAATATCCTCCGCCAGCTTGCGCAGTTGGCCAACCTCATGGGTGTGGAGAAGGTGTTTCTATAAAGTGATCACTGGATCAGATGGCAACAATGGGCTTGGCCCGTTAAATAGAAACAATTGAATGCATAGGAATTTCGTTTGCAAATAGCATCGATGTAAACAGATGAAAAACAGATTTTATAAACCCTGGTTAAATCTGTCTAAATCATCAATGCTAATTTAACGGGGCTTGAGCGAAAAAACCTTCTGACAGAAGGTATAAGAGGTGACCAAAGAGATGACAGGGAAAGAGCGGATGCTGACGGCCTTCCGACACGGGGTGCCGGACAAGGTTCCCGTGGAGCCGGGGTTAGATATTGACGGTCTGGCCAGGCTTTCTGGCAGGCCGTTCTGTGAGGTCTATCTGAACGACATGATGATGGAGCTGGAGACCGAGGCCGCCCGGACATACGGCTATGACATCTGGGCCTACTATGGGAAGATCGAGAAGAAGGGCCCCCGTCGAAGGGGTGGAGGCAATGATCAGGACAGCGCGAACCTACGGGGTGTACCGGTAACGCTTCATTTCCATCATTTCTTTCGTAAAAGTTCAGTGAAATATGTCGTTTTGTCGGACAAGACAGAGTTGTCATTCCGACCGAAGGGAGGAATCTGGTTTCGATCTTTAACACCAAACTTTTGTACGAAAACCAAAGGATTGTATCAAAAACAGACATGTTGTCTACACTATCTTACTAGGTTATTTATAGATAGGATGGTGTGTATATCGCTAAAGCTCCTTGAAAAACCTGTTTCTCTCCGAGCTATTCCTGAACTTCTTGCCCCTAGTCGAAAAGCAAATTAGCATAGCCCTTCTCATAGTTTAGTGTAAATGTTCTAAACTATTTAAAGCTTTCGGTTAGTGGTTCTGTTAACTTATTGT
>DTYK01000295.1 GCA_012961925.1 Candidatus Latescibacterota bacterium | reverse complement strand
TTGTAAAGCCGCATGATATCGTCCACGCTTACAGCCTCGTTTTCCCAATCGATGCCCACGGGCCAGAAGTCGGCCATTATGGTCTCGTCCAACCAGGTCTTCTTCATAACCAGCATACTCCGTCTGTTTCGCTCCGCTCCATCCCCCTTCGGGACCGGATTTATGGATTCAAGGCGCCGGATAAACCCAGTGCTTCCAAGGTCCTTCAGGCTTCTACAATACTGCTTCGCGCCAGCCCAAGGATTCATTTTTTAAAACGCACAAGGAAGCTCTTAATCTCGTACGGTTTCAGGTAGAATGAGAATTGCTGCCTTCCCCCATCCATTTTGACGCGTTCTCCAGCCTCTTCCATCAGATTACACTCACGTACGTAACTCACCTCCTGCAGGAACCGGCAGAGGACCGGGCCGCGAGATTGATATTGTTCAACAAATCGAATGAGAATATCCTCTGAATCCTCTGCTTTTTTGATGGCCTCAATGAATACGTTTCGTTTATCTATCTCAACAAATGACGCGGTTTGTGGCAGCATGCCATGTTGGTTTGGCCCGATGATCACCGTTAGAAGCGGCGCGTTGAGCTCATAGGCCCTGAGCGGGGTTTCGGCTTCTCTCCACGAACCGAGATGGGGATAGAGACTGTAGGTGAAGATGTGCTCCCCCTTGTCACCAACCGGATTGGGGTAAGTGGGCGCCTTCAACAGCGTCAGCCGCATCACATTCTCGCGGATATCATGGCCATATTTACAGTCGTTCAGGATGCTGACGCCGTAATCCCCTTCGGAAAGATCAGCCCATTTGTGACCGCATACCTCAAATTTCGCCTCATCCCAGGAGGTACTGGTGTGAGTTGGTCGGGTAATGTTGCCAAAGGGAATATCGTAAGTGGCTGTCTTTGACAAAATATCCACAGGGAAAGAGACCTTCAGCAGCTTCTCCCTCTCCCGCCAGTTCACAAGGGTGAGAAAATCGATCCGGGGCAGATCAGAATAGAGAACAATCTCCTGATGGATCTGTGAGCTTAAAAACGAATAGGTTCGTCTGACAGAGATCATCACCGGCCCATTTTTTCCCACAGCAAGTTCCTCCAACTGATCGATCTTCCATTCTGTGTCTTTATAGTTGGGGATGATGTCCCAGGCGCTGTATTGACCGGGTTTGTCTTCAAACAGTTGAAAGACGTTGCCTGCCTCACCCGCTGCCAGAATCTCTCTACTGCCTCTTTTGTCAAAAAGCCTTTTGATGTTGCCAATCTGGTCCAATTCGAGAACGAAAAATTGATTTTCCAGGCGACTATCTGAAACTCTTAATGAACCTGACGCTGAAGGTGTGGGTGAGCCGGACTCAATATAGAAGGACCGGTAGCCAACAGATGGTACATCCTGGGCGATAAAAGCGATCTCACATTCTTTACCATTCTCGTTCAGCACCTGATAAGCAACCTCTCTGCCCTTTTGATCACGGATCACAAAGTCGGCTTTCCTCCTGCCAATTGTCATCTTCACTACGTCGGTCCGCTTCCAGGGCAGTGAATTGAAGACAACGATACTCTGTGCTGGCGCTTGAATCTTTGAACCCAAATAGTTCAATGCTTCTGCTCTCGCCTTTGTTCCGATATCTACGGCTTTCTCAAGGTCCCTGACCGCCCATTCAAACGCCGGCTTGGGGTGGCTGCCCGGGAGAGTATCGTGAAACTGATGCAGCAGAATCTTCTTCCAGCCCTGTTCCAATTCCTGCCGGGGGTAGGGAAGACCCATCAGGCTGGCAAAGGAGGAGAAGAGCTCCGCCTCACGGTACAGGCACTCACAGCGGCGATTGAGCCTTTTCAAAAGCGCCGCTGAAGTGTAAGTGCCCCGGTGTCCCTCTAAGTAAAGTTCGTCATTCCACACTGGTAAGTTCTTTACTTTCTTCGAGATTCGTTCAAAATAGGAATCGACCTTATCTATCCTGCAGGCAGGCAGACCAGGGAAGCTCTTCAATCGCTTAGCGTAATTGATCATTTCTCGTGTTGGCCCACTGCCGCCATCGGCCATCCCGTACATCATCAGAGAATCTCCGCACTCCCGCTTTTGCAGGTAGTTTGTCCAGTGCCTTTTGACCACCTTTGGTTCAAGATATCTGTTAAAGTGGGTGTTGGGGAAATGGGTGAGGACGCGGGAGCCATCCACGCCCTGCCACCAGAAGGTATGATAGGGGAAATCGTTGTAATCATTCCACGAGGTGAGTTTAATGGAACTCACATATTTCATGCCGGCCTTCAGCAAAATCTGGGGGATGGACCAGGACATTCCGAAAACATCTGGCAGCCAGCACGTCTTTGCATCCGTGCCGAACTGGCTGCGAAAATACCGCTTTCCGTACAAGATTTGTCGGACAAAAGATTCGCCGGAGATCAGATTGCAATCCGGCTCGATGTACATCCCTCCGATGCACTCCCACCTGCCTTCTTTCTGACGTTCTTTCACTTCTCTAAAGAGCTCAGGCTGGTATTGCTCGATATCCTCATACAGCTTCTGCTGGCTCTGACTGAAGATGAAC
>DTYK01000294.1 GCA_012961925.1 Candidatus Latescibacterota bacterium | reverse complement strand
CTTCACCCCTGCTTTTCTCCCTGGCACGTTCAAGCACCTTATGATAAGGCATCACAAGATGGGCGTTGGGGCTGATGAATAACCTTCCTTCAATGGAAATGCCCCTGATTTTCAGATTTTCTATCTCCTCCAACAGGGCGACCGGATCAATCACAACGCCGTTTCCAATCACGCATATCTTATCGGGATGCATGATACCTGTGGGGATGAGGTGAAAGATGAACTCTTCATCGCCTGTGACAACAGTGTGTCCGGCATTGGCACCCCCCTGAAACCTTACGACGATGTCGGCCTTTTGGGCCAGATAATCCACGATCTTCGCCTTACCCTCATCTCCCCACTGGGTTCCAACTACTATATAAGTGGACATAGGATTAACCCCTTTCCACGACGACCGAAGACCTCAGACGTTTCGTCGAGCTTCCGATCGTCTATCCTCTTCACATCTTAGACCATCGAAGAGAATCAGCGCTATTTTCAGAGCCTCACCCTCTTCGCCCAGAGGATGTGTTTTTGGGCAACGATCTTCTCCAGCACCTGATCGGGGATAGGGGAGTCCACGTTGAGCAAAGTCACAGCCCTACCCCCTGACTTCTCCCTACCCCAGGTCATCCTGGCGATGTTTATGTTCTCATCGCCAAGGATCGTGCCGATCCTCCCTATCACCCCTGGCACATCCACGTTGCCACACACTAACATATCTCCTTCGGGATAGGCATCAAAGTGGCATTCGTCCATCCTGACGATCCTGGGATCGTTCTTCCCGAAGATGGTACCTGAGATGATGCGTTTCCCTTTACTCGTACAGTAAGTCACCGTGATGAGATTCGAAAAGTCCTCATGTTCGCTGCTTTTTATCTCGTTGACCTTCACACCCCTCTCACGCGCAAGAAACGGTGCATTGACGAGGTTGATCGTCCTCTCGCTGGATCCAGCAAAGATGCCCTTCAGAACCGAGGAAGTGATAGGAGAGGTAGGGTAGTTCAATACATCTCCCCTGTATTCTATGGATACCTCTCGAAGGTGTCCCTCCCCCAGTTGTGATTGAAGGCTACCCATCTTTTCCGCCAGATTCAAGTACGGTTCGATCCTTTGGTAGACCTTCGGATCGATCGAGGGCAGGTTCACCGCGTTACGGACAGCTCCGCCGGTCAGAACATCAGCAACCTGTTGGGCAACCTGAAGAGCTACATTAACCTGAGCTTCTCTGGTTGAAGCCCCTAAATGGGGCGTACATATAACCCGTTCGTGCTTCAACAATTCCATCGAGCCAGCGCTTGGTGGTTCATCCTCATAGACATCAAGTGCAGCTCCTGCCACCCTCCCGCTCTTGATCGCTTTGAGAAGGGCTTTCTCGTCAACTACTCCTCCGCGGGCACAGTTGATTATCCTCACCCCTGTTTTACATCTTTCGAGCTGAGCCTCGGAGATGAGATGTTTCGTCTCGGATGTAAGCGGCGTGTGGAGGGTAATATAGTCGGACTCCGAAAAGATCTCATCCAGATCCACCAGCTTAACCCCAACCTTAGAGGCTGCGTCATCCGAGATGAAAGGATCATATCCGATGAGTTTCATCCCAAAGGATCCTGCTCGCAGGGCCACCTCCCTACCTACCCTACCTAATCCTATTATGCCAAGGGTCTTTCCATAGACCTCAACGCCCATATAAATCTTGCGATCCCATCTTCCCTCTTTGAGAGACTGGGTAGCCTGGGGGATGTTCCTGGAGAGAGCCAGAAGCATCGAGATGGTATGTTCTGCGGCCGATATGGTGTTCCCCCCGGGGGTATTCATCACAATTATACCCCTTCTTGTGGCTGCGTCAACGTCGATATTGTCAACCCCTGTTCCCGCCCTACCGATTACCTTCAGTTTAGCAGCAGCTTCGATAACCTCCGCGGTGACCTTTGTTCCACTTCTGACGATCAGGGCTGAATAGTCACTGATAATGTCTTTTAACTCATCGGCAGGTAGACCCGTCTTCATATCCACAAGGATCCCCTGTTTCTGCAACATGTCAATACATCCCTGATCTACAGGGTCAGTAATCAGGACCTTCAACGGTCTCCTCCTGTGATGAATGGCGAATTTGAACGATCCTTCCGGCTTTGCCTTGAATGGGCTACCTTGATCTGTGTTCGGCTAATATCCTTTGCGCTGCTGCAACCCCTGCCCCAGATTCGAAACTCCAGCCCAGATCCGTGAGTGCCATCTCTAAAGCTGAGACGGCTGTCAGGATATCGAAGTCATCAACATAACCCATATGGGATATCCTTATCACCTTTCCTTCCAGGCGCCCCTGTCCACCAGCAACCATAATACCATATTTCCTACTAAGTATCCCTCTCAGCTTCTTACCATCTATTGTTGAAGACAGGTCAACGATGGTCAGGATGTTCGAGGGCTCTTTAGCAAAAATCTTTAACCCTAAAGCCCGCACCGCCTCCCTGGTTGCCAGGGCATGTCTATGATGCCTCTCCCATATTTCCTCCAACCCCTCCTCCTTGATCATCTCCAATGATCTTCTCAGCCCAACCAGGAGGGATACCGCCGGGGTGTAAGGATTTTGTCCCTTCGACAGTGCTGTTTTGGCTTTGGAGAAGTTCCAATAGTACCTTGGCAGATTTGAAGACTTAACCGCCTCCCAAGCCCTCTCGCTCACGGATACAAAGGCCAATCCAGGTGGTAACATCAACCCCTTCTGGGAGCCTGCAACAACCACATCAAGCCTCCACTGATCCGTCAACAACTTATGTGCCCCTATCCCTGTGATGGCATCAACCACTAAGAGGGCTGGATGGTCGTTCACAATCTCGCCGATCGTCTTGATGTCATTTAGCACCCCTGTAGAGGTCTCACTCTGGGTGACAAAGACAGCTTTTATCCCAGGAACCGTCTTCAGTTTTCGAGCGATCGTATCGGGATCAACGGCATGGCCCCACTCCACGTCAAGGGGCTCAACACGAACACCGTACGCTTCGCAGATCTCCCCCCAGCGCTCGCCAAACTTGCCTCCCCTAACCACGAGAACCTTATCACCGGCTGACAGGAGGTTAACAACTGCCGCCTCCATCCCGCCGGTGCCAGAGGAGGTAAAGGTTAAGACATCGTTCTCGGTCTGGAACAGATATCTCAACCCCTCGTTGACCCTTTTAAAAAGCTCAGTATACTCGGGCGACCGATGGTGGATGATCGGTGCTGCCATCTCCAGAAGAATGCTTTCCGGCACCATAGTCGGTCCCGGAGTGAACAATCGCTTCTTCACGCACACCTCCTGATTGCAACATGGATATCGGGGCTAAAACACAATCGTTTCAGGCCCTCTTTTTCGCCAGATATTCTTCGAATATATAAACTGGCTCGGCTTTTCGCTGGACAACCTCTTTTGTGATGATACACTCCCGGAGTCCGGTCTGGGACGGGACACGATACATTATCTCCAGCATCGTTTCTTCCATCACAGCCCGCAATCCCCTTGCCCCTGTTTTCCTCTTCTGCGCTGTCCGGACGATCTGTTTCAGCGCGCCTTTGTCAAAGGAAAGCTTAACTCCTTCCATGTCGAAGAACCTCTGGTACTGTTTGACCAGGGCATCCTTGGGTTCCACTAAAATCCTCATCAACGCCTCTTCGTCCAGCTCATCAAGTGCACAGATGAGGGGTAATCTACCGATAAGTTCTGGAATAAGGCCGTACTGAAGAAGATCCTCCGGTTCCACACGGGAGAGCAATTGACCGATCCTGTGGTCCTTCTTCCCCTGGATATCAGCCCCAAAACCCAGGCCCTTTCTTCCGATGCGTTGGGCTATTATCCTATCCAGTCCCTCGAAGACCCCACCACATATGAAGAGAATGTTTTTTGTATTAATTTGGACAAGCGGCTGTTCCGGGTGTTTACGTCCACCGTGGGGCGGAACACTGGAGATCGTGCCTTCAAGTATCTTCAGTAAGCCCTGTTGGACCCCCTCTCCTGAGACATCCCGCGTGATGGATGGATTAGCCTGTTTCCGAGCTATCTTGTCGATCTCATCGATGTACACGATCCCTATCTCAGCCTTTGCCACATCGTACTCGGCTGCCTGCAGGAGACGAACCAGTATATTTTCTACATCCTCTCCTACATAGCCAGCCTCTGTTAGGACAGTCGCATCGGCTATGGAAAACGGGACCCGTAGAAATCTGGCCAGGGTTTGTGCTATCAGTGTCTTTCCCGTTCCGGTAGGACCGATCAACAGGATATTACTTTTCTCAAGCAAAACATCGTCCTCAGGGCGGCCGGAGCGGACACGTTTGTAATGATTATAAACAGCCACTGCAACGGCCTTCTTAGCTCGTTCCTGGCCAATGACATATTCATCCAGCTTAGTCTTGATCTCCGTTGGTGTCGGGAGTTTTTCTTCTTTTAGTATGTCTTGCTTTCGAGTGGACGTGCGAACCAGCATATTGTTACATATCCGAACACATTCGTTACAGATATAGACGGAAGGTCCAGCTATGATCCTCTCAACCTGATTCGAGTCCCTCCTGCAGAATGAGCATCTGGGCTTGCCTTTAGAAACTTTAGTGTTCATCTAACCTCCAGGTTGAAATCCTAAGATATGAAATTAAGCTTTCAGGCCATGCAATATACGAGCTCCATCACCAGCTTGAAATTGCCCTTCAAGATTTCATTCTGTCCACAAAACCAGGGGTTGGCTAAATGAATAAAGGGGGCTATTTCTTCTTATTG
>DTYK01000293.1 GCA_012961925.1 Candidatus Latescibacterota bacterium | reverse complement strand
TTCTCTTTTATATTTTATATAAAAAAATAGGACGCTACTAAAAAATATGAGTAAAAAAAAGATAATAAATTCAACACTTTCGCTAAGTATGCAACCTAAAGGACTCATTAGAGCAAAGATTAATATTAAAGTGAAAATCAAAGATTTTTTTAGGTTTGATCACAAAATCTTCATCATTATCTGTCGTGCCAAGAAAGACACGGATACCTTTTGTTATATCTGACGAAAGAAGTTTACCCGACCCCGGTTCTTTACCACCAACAGGGCCTCCTCCTGAGCCTGAGACGATGCACAGGCGGTTACAACCACATCGGCCCCTTTCCCTCCGGTCTCTTTTAATACCCTATCGACGAAGTTCTCTTCGGAAGCAGAGATGAGTATATCGGCCTTAAACTTCTTCGCTAACTGGAGCCGTTTCTTCGACCGCTGGGACATGATCACCTTCGAGGCCCCCATAACCTTCGAGAGCTGGGCAAGCATACATCCTGCAGGGCCAGCCCCGATTATGACTACGGCCTCACCCAGACCCAACCTGGAGAGCTCCAGCCCGTTGATGCAGCACGCCAGGGGTTCAGCCAGCGCAGCCTCCTCAAAGCTCAGATCGCCGGAGATCTTATGAACAGGTCCGAATCTGACGGTTATCGGGTTCAGAACCACATACTCGGCAAAGCCCCCGGGAAACTGGTAGCCGATGGCGTAGTTGATGCCACAGTTGTTACCGAGCCCGTTCTGACACCACTCACACTCACCGCAGGGCACATCCGCCCCAATTGCCACCCTATCCCCTACCTTAAACCCCTTGACGTTGGAGCCGACCTCTACTACCTCTCCTGCTATCTCATGCCCTATGATCTGTGGCGGATGGACTCTCGGGTTGCCATGGCGGAAGATGCGTATATCAGAACCACAGACAGCACAGGCCCGTACCCTCACCAACATGCTTTCCTCATCGATATCAGGGACCTCAACCTCCTTAACCACCATATTGTTCAGATCCTCTAAGACTGCCGCCTTCATGTCACCCCTCACTCCAACTGGGCTGTTCTGGAGTCATTCAAGATTAGTCAAATACAAACAGAACCTTATTAAAAAATTCCCTTTTTTGATACATCATGTCGAAGGCCCTCGGTGCCTCCTCCACTACGAACCTATGGGAGATGAGCGGTTCGACTTTGAGCCTTCCTGAAGCCATGAAGTCAAGAGTGGTCGTCCACTCGTTCACCGGCAGGGACGTAAAGCTTGAGTTCCAGGAGCCGTAGATCACCAGTTCTTTTCTGAGGATACTGGAGACGACCTCTTGTGGCAAGGTCAGATCATCGCTTATGTTCCCCATAAAGACCACTTTGCCCAGCTTTCTTGTCATTTGAATGGACTGTTTAAAGGTCTCTGGTGCGCCCGCAGCCTCAAGACAGACGTCAACACCCAGTCCGTCCGTTTCCTGCAGAATCCTCTCTACAGGGTTTTCCCTTGATGCGTTGATGCAACGGAACCCAAGTGCTTCGGCGACCTTCAATCTCTCTTGGAACAGATCTACGAGGAATATCTCCTCTGCCCCCAGTATCCTGGCCCACTGCGCTGCGATCACCCCCACAGGTCCCGCCCCTAAGACGGCCACCCTCTCGCCGGCATCGACGCCAGCCCTTCTTATTGCATGGAGAGCCACTGCAGTCGGCTCTGTCGTTTTTCTCAGCTCCATATCTCCACCCAATCGGTAGACCTCACCTGAGATCTCGTGTCCGGGCACTATAGGAAAATGATAGGCCCCCCTGGTCATAACACGGGGGATATCAGATCCACACACCCCTGTCGTTTTCACCCTTATCAAGGCCTCACCGGAGGTGATACAAGGGACCTCCACAACGCGGAGGTCACCGATAGCATATAACACCGCTGCCTTCATCCTCTCTTCCATCGGCCCTCGCCCTCTCGGCTTTCTCGCATGGATAGTCGGTTGTTACGTCTCAACGTATGGCCGCCAGTAATCCACAGAGGCCTTCAGGTCGTCCAGCACTCGGTATTCGGCAGGATGGCGCTCCCTGTGGGATATCTCAAGGAGGAGGAGCACATCGCCGGCACCGGACTCTTCGATGGCCTCGATAACCCTCGGAGGGGTGATAATCCCCGACTCATTGTGCT
>DTYK01000292.1 GCA_012961925.1 Candidatus Latescibacterota bacterium | reverse complement strand
GTTGATCCTGACGCCCGGAACAGATAGTTGTCGGCCTTTATCTCGATTGTCTTCACATCAAGCACTGCCGGTTTCATCTGACAGGAGAGGAAACGGTTCCAGATCAATTCATAGAGCCTGTACTGGTCCAGCGCAAGGTACTTCTTGATCTTTCTGGGTTCATTGGACATTGAGGTCGGTCTAATCGCCTCGTGGGCATCCTGCACGCCTTTTTTGTTTGGATAGACGTTTGGCTTCTGTGGAACATATTCAAGGCCATAGGAGGTAGCAATATATTCCCTCGCGCTCGTTATCGCTTCCATAGCTATCCGGGTGGAGTCGGTGCGCATGTAGGTGATCAATCCTGTCCTTTGGCCTTTGAGATCAACCCCTTCGTAGAGCTCCTGAGCTATCCCCATGGTCTTGTTTGCCGAAAAGTTGAGTCGTCTTGCTGCATCTTGCTGAAGGGTACTGGTGGTGAAGGGGGGAGGAGGATTTTTCTTCTGTTCTTTCCTCTTTATATTCCATACACGAAAGGCCTTCCCCTCAAGGTCTAAGATGATGGAGTCGGCGGTCTTTTCATCAGGAATATCCGCCTTTCTTCTCTCGATCCTGACCAGTTGGGCTTCAAACGGATTTGTCCTCTGTCCTTGCAGGGAGGCCGTGATGGACCAGTATTCCTTCGGGATGAATCCGGTGATCTCCTCTTCCCTCTCGCAGATCAGCCGTAGGGCCACGGACTGGACCCTTCCTGCGCTAAGCCCACCGTAGACCGTCTTCCACAAGAAGGGGCTCACCATATAGCCGACAAGTCGGTCAAGGATTCTGCGGGCTTGTTGAGCGTTGACCTTCCTCTGATCAAGCCCAACGGGGTTATCCATTGCCTTGAGCACGGCGCTTTTCGTTATCTCGTGGAGCAGTATCCTTTGGAACTCTCTGCTGTTCCCGCTGATCTCCTGGGCCACGTGCCAGGCGATCGCTTCTCCCTCCCGGTCAGGATCGGTAGCGAGAAAGATCCGGTCTGTCTGGCGTGCAGCAGCCTTCAGAGCGGTGATGATCTTGCCCTTGCCTCTGATCCTGACGTACCTTGGACGGAATCCATTGGCGATGTCCACCCCCAGCTCTTTCTCCGGCAGATCACGTATATGGCCGCCACAGGCCTTAACAACGTAATCCGACCCGAGGAACTTGTTTATCGTCTTCGCCTTTGCCGGCGATTCAACTACAACCAGGGATTTCGCCATGGCAATCGTCTCCCCCACTCTTGAGTCGATGGAATGATGATCTCCCCGACGCCCCGACTATTTGTTATTACGAACAGGACTATCCAAACACCCTTCCGACTTTCTAATAATCTAATCGGTATCCGATCTAAAAGCAAGAACTTTTTATCCTGTGCAACGTAAGGCATTTTCCTTGACACCTTGGGTCTCATTCATTATATATAGAGAAGCCCGATGATATTGCTGTAATCCTTTACAAAGGAGGCCTTCAATGGACATACATGCCAGGGATGAAACTGGCCCACAGAAGCTGGATCTGAACAGGATACATGAAAACACCGGTAAATAGCGGGATGAAATTCAAAATCAGGGCACGGTGGGTTCCTTTACGCTACCTCGGATTGGACAGGGCCCAACAGATCCTGGGCCTGCTGGTTGCTCTGACGCTCGCCGTCAAAGCCGTGCAGGCCCAGAAAGTAGCAGGTGTGGATTCCACCTATGAGGCAAGAAGACACTACAGCCTTGCCCGGGAATATGATAAGAACGGGATGTTCACCGATGCGATAGGGGAGTACCAGAGATCCATCTCCTTCGACCCGAAAAACCCAGATGTCCACTACGCCCTGGCCAATCTACTCTATCGCTTGGGCAGGAATGATAAGGCAAAAGAGGAATGTCTTCGAACCCTTCAAATTGATGAGGACTATGTTCACGCCCACTACCTCTTAGGTGTTATCCACTACAGGGAGGCGGACTACGATTCGGCTATCGTGGAGTTCGAAAAGACAGTCAGTCTTAAACCGGATTTTGCACAGATCCACCGTATCCTGGCCGATCTTTACCTCTATAAAGGGTTCAAAGAGAAGGCCCTCGGTCGATATCTGAAGACAGCAGAGTTGATTCCGAACGATCCAAGGATATTTGGGCACCTGGGTGACCTCTTCGCCCAGGGATCCCTTATTGTTGAAGCTATCTCGTCGTACCGCCGGGCCCTTGAGCTTGACACCAATAATGAGCGTTTTCTCTCCAATCTGGCGATGCTCCAGTTTAAAAATGGGATGTACAGAGGGGCATTGGAATCCTATACCGCCCTGACCAAAATAGATCCGGGTGACTACAGCAATTTCCTGCGAATAACGGAAATTTCGCTCAGATTGGGCCTTCAAGAGAAGGCAATTTCAGCCCTCGAAAAGATGGTGCAACTCAGACCCCATGATCCAGCCCCCTTCTCCCGGCTGGCAGAGATCTATCTACGCCAGGGGGAGATTGAGAAGGCCAGACGTTATATTGATCAGGGGTTGAAGATCAAAAAGGATGATCCGCACCTCAACGTTTTGAAAGGCGAATATTATAAAAGGAGAGGGAAAGACGAACTTGCCATTGCCTCCTTTGAAAAGGCGCTGTCCGACTCAACATGGGGGGTCTATGCCCAGCGGATGATCTGGGAGATCAGACCTCCGATCTCCGAAGAGGAGAAAAGGAAGCGGGAGTTCTTTGAAAGGGGGAGGAAGAAGAGCCAAAAGATGAGAAGGTGATATCATCTTTAATATTGACAAATCTTCAGGTTTTGGTTATTTTTAACAGGTATGGTCAATTTTGCGAATCGCTTCGGGAGCGTAAAAGGAGTCCTTTGATGCCAAGGAGACAGGACTGGATCATAGGTGGTATAATCTGTGCAAGTGTGCTCCTTGTCCTTCTGCTGTTTCTCGGTGCCTTTTCTGTCCTTCTAAAGGGTAAGGGGCCGGCCATCCCTAAGGGCAAGAAGGTAGCGCTCGTTGAGGTGAAAGGGACAATTCTGAATTCCAAATCCGTTGTCAGAAAGCTCAGGAAACATAGCAGGGACGGTTCAATCCTTGCCCTTGTGTTGAGGGTGGAGAGCCCAGGAGGTTCAGTAGCCGCCTGCCAGGAGATATACGAAGAAGTTCGGAGGCTCAGAAGGTCAGGAATGAAGATTGTGGCCTCAATGGGAAATATAGCCACATCAGGAGGATACTATGTTGCTGTTGCTGCCGATACTATCGTTGCCAACCCGGGGACGGTTACGGGAAGCATAGGTGTGATAGCTCAGTTGGCAAACACCGAAGGTCTGCTTCGAAAGCTCGGCATCCGTTTCGAAACCGTCAAGAGCGGCAGGTATAAAGATATAGGTTCTCCTTTCAAAAAGATGACGACGGAGGAACGCCAGCTTCTTCAAGGGGTTATAGACGATGCCTATGATCAGTTTGTCGATGCCGTAGTCTCAGAAAGAGGGTTGTCCAGGGAGGATGTTCTGAAGGTCGCAGACGGGAGGATCTTCACGGGCCGGCAGGCCCTTACGTACGGTCTTGTCGATCTGTTGGGGGGTTATCAGGATGCCATCGACCTCGCCGGTGAAATGGCCGGGATAGGGAAGGATCCACCTGTTATAAAGGAAAAGGAGAGGCCGAACCTCTTCGAGCTTCTTTTTGGTTCGATCACTGCCCTTCCAATGCTTTATTATCTCCTCCAGGGATTCTGACGAATTTCATATCGGGCAAGGGGATGGAATATGCCGATATATGAGTACAAATGCCAGGTCTGTGAGGAGAAGTTTGAGGAGTTGGTAAGAAATCCAGAACAGGAGGCTGCTCTGCGTTGTCCTTCCTGTGGCAAGGCTAACATTCAGAAGTTGATATCCAGCTTCGCCTTCAGATCATCAGGGGATAGGACCTCTGTCAGTTCAAGTAGTTCGTCCTGCAGTACCTGCTCTTCACGCTCATGTAGCACCTGCAGGATATGACCATCGGGGAATTTCCAAGCCTTGCAGGACACATGGTTTCTCCCAGCGCTCAGGGGTTGAGGTCTCCAGCGTTCAACAGGATCTGTACAAGGCTTCGAACGGAGACGACTTTTAGGGGAGGTTTTCGAATGACAAAGGCAGACATTGTGGACAGAATTGCCACGGCGACTGGGATTACAAAGACCGACGTAGCCATTGTGGTTGATGAATTTATCTCTTCGGTCATTGAGGCTATGAAGCGGAATGAACGCGTAGAGTTGAGAGGATTTGGGGTCTTTCAAGTTGTAAAAAGAGCACCAAGGACGGCTCGTAACCCAAGGACCGGAAGAACGATCAGGATTCCAGAAAGATACCTCCCGGTCTTTAAGCCCTCCAAGATATTGAGAGCAATGGTAGAAGAGGGGTCTTGAGGCTGGTGGTGTGAGCATCCAGGTTGAACCTGAACGCTGACGAAAGTGCCCCCTCCCTCACCGAATGTAGAAGACACGTACGTTGGGGAATGGATCGCGACCCTGGAAGACTCAGCAGTGGGGGATAGAAAAATATGAACCTGTCTCCAATTTTCGAATCAACGAACTGCCCTTAAGCCTAAGCCGTTGAACCGTCCGGCGAACGGAGCGGCCGCCCTTCCGCTCTGTCTGAGCCCGAGCC
>DTYK01000291.1 GCA_012961925.1 Candidatus Latescibacterota bacterium | reverse complement strand
TCAAGATCCCTATGAGACTGCGGACAGAAGTGATGCCCTACTATTTCTGACAGAGTGGAAGGAGTTCTTGAACCTAAATTTCTCAAGAATTAAGGGGCTCCTTCGACGGCCCCTGATCTTGGATGGCAGGAACATGTTGGACAAGGAGAGGCTAACGAAATTGGGTTTTGAGTATGTGGGGGTAGGAAGATGAAGCTTCGAACGCTCATCACAGGCGGAGCGGGTTTTCTGGGCTCGCACCTCTGTGACCGGTTGATTGAAGAGGGGCACTATGTGATCTGTATGGATAATCTTATCACAGGCAATATGGATAACATAGCCCATTTGATCGGGAATGAAAACTTCAAATTCATAAAGCACGATGTCACCGAATACGTATATGTTGAAGGTAGGTTGGATAACATTTTGCATTTCGCCTCCCCGGCAAGCCCTGTTGATTATTTGAAACTGCCCATTCAAACGTTGAAGGTGGGAGCGCTTGGGACACACAAGACCCTTGGCCTGGCAAAGGAGAAGGGAGCCAGGTTCCTGCTTGCTTCCTCCTCCGAGGTTTATGGAGATCCGGAGGTTAATCCTCAGTCCGAGGATTATCGTGGTAACGTCAGCCCCATAGGTCCCAGGGGAGTGTATGATGAATCTAAGAGGTTTGCCGAAGCCCTTGTGATGGCCTATCACCGCTGTCATGGAGTTGACACGCGGATCGCCAGGATCTTTAACACCTATGGTCCGAGGATGCGTCCTGATGACGGAAGGGTGATATCCAACTTCATAAATCAGGCCCTCCGGAACCATGCCCTGACGGTCTATGGGAATGGTTCACAGACCAGGAGCTTCTGTTATGTTTCGGATACCGTTGAAGGGATAATCAGACTACTGGAATCCGACGAGCACGACCCTGTAAATCTCGGCAATCCTGACGAGATGACAATCCTTATCCTTGCCCACAAGGTCCTACAGGTCATGGGAAATGATGTTGGGATCGCATTCAAACCTCTGCCAATAGATGATCCGAAGGTGAGGCGGCCGGACATCTCCAGGGCCCAGAAATTGCTGAGCTGGCGTCCAAAGGTGTCTCTGGACGAAGGCCTTAGGCGTACTATCGAGTACTTTCGTCAACGGAGGTAAATTTATACAAGGAGGGTGTTGGTGAAAGTTCTGGTTACAGGCGGAGCGGGGTTCATCGGTTCACATGTGGTTGATTCCCTGATCGACCATGGGCACCAGGTAGTGGTCGTTGATGATCTATCTACAGGGAAGGAGGAGAACATAAACCCGGAGGTAAAGTTCTACAAGATGAACATCAGAGATCCCGAAATGGAGAGGATCTTTACGGAGGAGAGGCCGGATGTCCTCAATCATCATGCAGCCCAGATGAGCGTGAACGTATCCGTTGCAAGGCCCCTGTTCGATGCAGAGGTAAATGTACTTGGGTCTCTGAATCTGATAGAGCTCTGCAAAAAACATGGCGTCAAAAGGTTTATCTATATCTCCACAGGTGGTGCTGTCTACGGAGAGCCCAGGTATCTCCCATGTGATGAGGCCCATCCGGTCGATCCGCTCAGCCAGTACGGCGTGACCAAGCATACCGTTGAGCATTATCTGTATCTCTACCGCTTCAACTACGGCTTGGACTATATAATCCTCCGTTACCCAAACGTTTACGGACCGAGGCAGGATCCATATGGGGAGGCAGGTGTTGTAGCCATTTTCACAGGCCAGATGCTAAAAGGCCAGCAGGTAGTGATAAACGGGGATGGAAATCAAGAAAGGGACTTTGTCTATATTGACGATGTCGTTAGAGCTAACCTGATTGCCTTAACAATTCCCTTTTCAGAGTTAAGGGCAGCTACAAAAGCCTCGAACGGTAGATCGGACAATTTCGTTTATAACCTGGGCAGCGGCAAGGGTACGTCGGTGAACAGGATATTTGAGGAGCTGAGGCAGATCATCGGGTATCAAAGGGAACCGGTCCACGGCCCGCCGAGAGAGGGGGAGGTATACAAGATCTGCCTCGAAGCCTCAAAGGCCGAGAAGGCACTGGGATGGCGCCCCAAGGTCGGCCTTAGAGAAGGTTTGAAAAAGACGGTTGCGTGGTTTGAGGGACAGATCCTATGAATTCCCGTTTGCTAAGTTGATATTCGTCGTTAGGGTGTTACTATAAGTTCAGCGCATAGGGATTTCCGTTTTTAACCACCCATCAAGTCAGATGACTCTCACCGTTGGAGCGAAGCGAGTGTTTGATACTATCACAGATTTTTTACAGGAAATAGAGAAATTCTTTGCGGAACACTTTGTAGAAAGGGCTGCGTTTCCGGCTGTAGTTATATGAGTAGTAGTGTATATCACACCCTTTGAGCTTGACAGGAAGTCGGAAACGAACAGGGAGGGAAAACCGATGGAAGCTGTGGTCTTTCAGGCTCCTGGGAAGGTGAAGGTTGAGTGGGTGGATGACCCTATGCCGGGTTCGGACGAGGTGCTGATCAGCGTGAAGGCTGCGGGCCTGTGTGGCACTGACCTCCATATCTATCAGGGCGAATTCCCTGCATCTTTTCCTTTAATCCCCGGGCATGAATTTGCAGGAGAAGTGATAAGTGTGGGGGAGGGGGTCACCCACATTACCCCCGGTGACCGTGTCTGCGTGGATCCCAACATCCCTTGCAGGAGGTGCACGCCTTGTAAGAGGAATCGGGAGAATCTCTGCCAAAATCTGAGGGCCTATGGAGTACATCTCCCTGGTGGGTTTGCCAAACTGGTTTCGGTGAAGGCAGAGAACGTGTATTCTATCGGGGATCTCACTTATGAAGAGGGGGCGATGATCGAGCCGCTGGCTTGTGTGCTTCATGGGATTGAGATCCTCGGTATACACCCCGGCGACAAAGTGCTTATATTTGGGGCTGGCCCCATAGGACTTCTCCTGGCCCAGGTCTGTAAGGTTTCCGGAGCAGGGGAGGTCTTATCTGTCGATCTCTTTCAGGCAAGGCTCGATTTTGCTAAGGAGATCGGTGTTGAGGGGACCTACCTAAGTGGTCCAGGACTCCCAAAGGAGCTCCAGCAAAGATATCCGGATGGTCTCGATGCTGTTATTGATGCAACCGGAGTCCCTCAGGTTGTAGAAAGACTTTCTGGATATGTGAAGGACGGGGGGAAGATACTCTACTTCGGTGTCTGCCCGGAGGATTCGGAGGTGAAGCTCGATCCTTTTGACATCTACAGACGTGAGCTCAAGATCTTCGGTACGTTCAGTCTACTTGTCAATTTCATACCAGCCATAGAGCTTGTCAAAAAAGGGATGGTGGACGTGAAATCGATCGTCTCTCACAAACTCGCTCTAAAAGAGTTCCATAAGGCGATGGATTTGATACGGAACAAGACCGATTCGAAGAAGATATTGTTGTTACCCGGTGACTGAGCTATAATTGGAGAAAGGGAGGTAGAGATGTTTGCTGAATTGAACACAAAGTTGAAGGAATATTCAGATCGGCTTGTTAAACTGCGAGACTGCCTTTGACTTGACTGAAAGAGAAAAACGAATAGCGGAGCTTGAGGCACGGATGAGGGAGGCAGATTTCTGGGGCGACGAGCGAAATGCTCAAAGGACGATCGATGAACTGAACGGGCATAGAGCTCTGATCTCGGACTGGGGAAAGCTGAAGCAGGAGCTGGATGATCTCGCTGTACTGCTTGAGCTTGCCGAAGAGGAGGACGATTCTGCGGCCCTGTCTGAGGTCGAGGAGGGGCTGGAAAGGTTGGAGAAGGAGATAGAGGAGCTCGAATTCAAAAACATGTTCGACGAAGAAGATGACCGGAAAGACGCTATTCTGACCCTTCATCCTGGAGCCGGGGGCACCGAGTCAACGGACTGGGCTCAGATGCTCCTCAGGATGTACCTCAGATGGATAGAGAGGCATCATTTTCAGAGTGAGATTCTTGATCTTCAACCTGGTGATGAAGCTGGAATCAAATCGGCAACGGTAGAGGTAAAGGGGGAATACGCTTATGGTTATTTGAAAGCGGAAGCCGGCGTACATCGTCTCGTACGGATATCCCCCTTTGACTCTCAGAGCAGACGCCATACATCCTTTGTATCCGTATTTGTATACCCGGAGATCGACGAGGCGGTCGAGGTGAAGATCAACGATAATGACCTGAGGATCGACACCTTCAGAGCAAGTGGACCGGGTGGTCAGTATGTGAATAAGACCGAGTCGGCCGTAAGGATAACTCACATACCCACTGGTATAGTTGTACAGTGCCAGTCGGAGAGATCTCAGCACCAAAATCGAATCAACGCCATGAAGATCCTGGTCGCCCGCCTGTATCAACTTTATAAAGAAGAACAGCAGAAGAGATTGGAAGAGGTGGAGACAAGAAAGAGAAAGATCGAATGGGGAAGCCAGATACGTTCCTACATTTTGCAGCCTTACAGTTTAGTCAAGGATCATAGGACGAATACGGAAACCGGAAATGTCCAGGCTGTGTTGGACGGAGATATAGACCAATTTATCCGATCTTATCTGACCCAGGTCAAGAACGATTAACCTACCTCTTCCTTTGCCTTTTCCCAGAGGGTGTTCATCTCATCCAGTGACACCTCTTTGGGATCCTTGCCCAGTTTCTCGAGCTTGGATTCTATGAATCGGAACCTGGTGTCGAATCGGTTAACGGTCTTCCTGAGGGCATCTTCAAGACATATTCCGAGAAATCTGCCAAGGTTAACAAACGAGAAAATGATATCGCCCAATTCTTCTTCGACCTGCTCTGGGTTCTTCTGGCTGTACGCTTTCTTAAATTCAGCGAATTCCTCCTCAATCTTTCTCATCACCTCATCGGGCCTTTCCCAGTCGAACCCCGCTCTGGCAGCCTTCTCCTGTATCCGCTGAGCCCTGAGGAGGGCAGGCAAATTTGGCGGTACGCCGTCGAGTAGTGATTTTCCACCTTCTGATCTTTTTATCTTTTCCCAATTGGTCAATACCTCTTCGGCCCCTTTTACCTTAACATCGCCAAAGACATGAGGATGTCGTCTCCTGAGCTTGGCGATGTTTTTCTCGATCACTCCTTCGATGTCAAAAC
>DTYK01000290.1 GCA_012961925.1 Candidatus Latescibacterota bacterium | reverse complement strand
CCGAACTCCGGTCCCACGAGCTCTTGCCGGGGATGGGAGAGGGGCGTTTTCGTTCAAGCCTTTTACGAAAAGGCCTGCAAGAGAAAAGAAGCGAAAAGAAAGGGCAGCCCTTCGGGGCGAAGGTCACGCAGACTTCTCGAGAGAAGAAGTCGGTTAGGAAGGCCGTGTTGCTCTCGCTGATATTGCCGGGTAGTGGAGAATTGTATGCAGGGGAAAAGGAGTCGGCACGCCTCTTTCTGGTCACAGAGACCCTGATCTGGAGCCTCCATTTCGCCTTCAAGACATACGGTGACTGGCGAAGGGACGACTATCGACTCTTCTCAGTGGTACATGCAGGGGCCGATCCAGGCCTCAACTCGGAGAAGTATTTTGACGATCTGAAATTCTATTCCAGTGGGGACAGATATAATCGATTGGCTTTTTTAGAGAATGGACCCCAGGCGGAACTTTATCCTGAAGATGCCCTGTGGGAATGGGATTCGGAGGAGGCTCAACGTAGGTACAGGTCCCTGCGCAACAGCAGCCTGCTATCTTACCGTTATGCCGACTACGCCATCGCAGGGGCCGTGATCAACCGGATAGTCAGCGCCATCCACGCCGCAAGGGCTGCGAGAAAGACCGAGGCCCGAAAGCAAGAGATCGAAGAACCAGGGGACTTCTGTTTGCGGTTGCAATCAAGGGGCCTGGAATGGCGCCTATCGCTCACGATGAACTTTTAATTCACGATTTTGGGAACATGGAGTTTATGCTTTAGCATTTCATCCTGGGTAGGACCGGATGAGACCGGAGTCCGCAGGATGAAACCTACATTAACGTTGTGTCCTCTTAGGGGGGATTGTTATGGGAAGAATGATCTTATGTTCGGCTTTTCTATTTATCCTTGTCTTTGGCGGGGAGGGTTATGCTCAGAGTTTCGGGAAGAATAAGGTGAATTATCAGCAGTTTGACTGGTCGTATGTCCAGACGGAGCACTTCGATATCTATTTTTACACCGAGGAGGCGAGGCTTATCGAGTGGGCGAAAAGTGCCTTAGAACAGGCTTATGAAGCTATCAGCAGGGATTTTAACTACCAGCTCAGGAACCGTGTTCCGGTCATCATCTATAGTTCTCACAATGATTTTGAGCAGACGAATGTTATCCTGGAGGTGATCGGTGAGGAAACAGGGGGATTCACCGAATTATTCAAGAACAGGATAGTGGTGCCGTTCGAGGGTTCTTACTCAAAATTTCGGCATGTCCTCCATCATGAGTTAGTCCATGCTATCACCTTTGACATGATTTATGGAAATCTTGTTGAGTCCCTGCTCGGCCGGGCTTATCTTTTTCGCATGCCCCTCTGGTTTGCCGAGGGCCTCGCTGAATATGAGTCCCTTGGCTGGGATACCGAGGCCGATATGGTCCTGAGGGATGCGGTGATCTCCGGTTATCTGCCGTCTCTGGAGGAGATCGAAGCTGGATATCTGGCCTATAAGGGTGGTCAATCTCTGTTCCGTTACATATCTAGCATCTATGGTCCTGAGAAGATAGGGGAGATACTATCCAATCTGAGGAGGACCCGTGATGTGGATAAGAGCTTCAGATTGGTCCTTGGACTGGATACGGCGGAGCTGAGCAGACGATGGCAGAGGTTTCTGAAGAAGGAGTACTGGCCTGAGATCGCAAGGAGGCAGGCCACAGACGATTTTGCCAAGAGGTTGACCGCACACAAGCAGGACGGAGCCTATCTAAACGTGGCCCCGGCCTTCTCACCCTACGGCGATAAGATTGCTTTCCTCTCCGATCGATCAGACTACAGGGATATCTACCTAATGTCGGCCATAGACGGGATCATCATAAAGAGGTTGGTCAAGGGGGAAAAGAGCGGCGGCTTTGAGGAGATGCACTGGCTGAGGGCGGGTATAGCCTGGTCTCCTGATGGGAAGAGCATTGCCTTTTCCGCGAAAAGCGGTGATGAAGATGCGCTCTATGTGCTCGATGTTGAGAAAGCGGCCGTTCAGAAACAGTACAAGTTTGGCCTCGACGGAGTTTTTTCCCCCTCATGGTCCCCTGATGGAAGGAGGATCGCCTTTATAGGTCTTGCGGCCGGGGCTTCCAACGTATATGTGGTGAACCTTGAAGACGGCAGTCTTTCGCAGGTGACCGATGACCCATGGGACGAGGTTGATCCTCAGTGGTCTCCGGACGGAAAGAAGATAGCCTTCTCTTCTGATAGGGGTACCGGTACGGCTGCCCCTGATTCGGTGGGGGATGAAGATTACGACGTATACATACTGGAACTTGAGGATATGAAGATCACCCGGATCACGGACAGTCCTTTCAACGATATCTCCCCCTCATGGTCGCCGGATGGTAAGGAGCTCGCCTTCTCATCGGATAGAAACGGCATTTATAACATTTATGTGGTGGATCTGGATAGTCTCCACGAGGCACCGATCACGAATTCCCTTACAGGATGTTTTGATCCCAACTGGTCTCCCGACGGGAAGAAGATCGCCTTCACCTCCTTTCAGGAGGGGGGGTGGGATATCTTTGTAATGAAGCAGCCTTTTGCTGATCTTGGAAAGGAATTGGAGCCTACGCCATTCAGGATTTCTCAGGAACTTCCGAGAAGGCAGGTGGGTGTCATCAAAGATACAACCCTCACCGCCAGGAAATATACCTTGAGATTTACCCCTGATCTGATAAACGCAGCCATCGGATACAGCTCATATACTGGACTTTCAGGCCGGACCCTTGTTGTAGTTAGTGATATCCTTGGCGATCATCGCTTCTTTGTCTATGGTGATCTTTTCTACGCCATCCAGAGCAGCAATTTTCAGCTCGTTTACTTCTACTTACCCCGTCGGACAGATTACGGTATGGCCCTCTTCAATTACAGGGAATACTATTGGTCAGCAGATCAGGGTTGGTTTGCCGACAGGGTATATGGGGTGGCATTTTTGCTTTCGCGGCCCTTCTCCCGTTTCACCAGGATCGATCTGGGCGCCCTCTCTGTGGCCGTAAACAGGGAGTATTTGAAATGGTGGAGTCAAACCTCCAGAAGTATGCGGTCTTTACTATTCGATCTTTCGCTTGTCAACGACACGGTCATCTGGGGCTACATGGGGCCTGTGAACGGGTCCCGTTCCATCTTTTCCCTCCAGCGCAGCGTCGATCTGGGAGCCGACAGTCCCTCGTTCACAACACTCTCCTTCGATTTCAGAAGATATGCTCGCATGGATAAGAAATATACCCTTGTGCTCCGGGGGGCAGGTGGTATCAGTATGGGCAAGAATCCGCAGCGCTTTTTCGTCGGAGGGGTCGAAAACTGGATCGCTCCAAAGTACACAACGGGCCGTATAAAAAGCATAGAAGACTTCTACTTCGCTGACATTTCAACCCCGCTCCGAGGTGCCAATTACTATGAACTTGCAGGGACGAGGTATCTCCTCCTCAACGTTGAATTCCGTTATCCTTTTCTGGAATATCTCGTCTTTGGCTGGCCACTTCCCCTTTCATTGAGAAACGTACGTGGAGTGCTCTTCACTGATATTGGGACAGCATGGAGCGGGAGATTAAGAGAGTTCAGCGAGGATATGTATCTGATCGGCTGTGGCTTTGGTCTTCGGGTCAACCTCGGGGTAACGGTCCTTCGTTTTGACACTGCCTGGAGGTCGGCTTCTGGGAGGCCTATATACTATTTCTCCCTCGGTCCGGAGTTCTAAACGGTGTTTTGGTAGCTATGGATGTGCCCCTGGAGTTCATAGAACGATACAGAGCTCTTCTTGGAGGTGATCTGAACGACTTCCTGGATTGCCTCTCCGTCCCACTGCGGCCGAGCCTCAGAGTGAACACACTGAAGGTTTCGGAGGACATCCTGCTTAAGGCCCTTAAGGAAGATGGGATAAGCCTTAAGCCAATACCCTGGACACCGTCGGGATATTTTTACCAGGGGGAAGGAATGGGCAACTCTATATGGTACTTCCTGGGCTATGTCTATCTTCAGGGGGCCTGTTCAATGATCCCACCCCTGTTGCTTGATCTTAAAGAAGGGGATGTGGTGCTTGACATGGCGGCCTCACCAGGTTCAAAGACCACTCAGATGGCCGGGTTGATGGGCAACAAAGGTGTTATTGTGGCAAATGATGTATCAGTGCGGCGGTTGAGGTCGCTCCGCTTCAATCTTGACAGGCTGGGGGTCGTGAATACGGCTGTATCACAAATGGATGGCAGGAGGTTCGGACGACTGGCTCCAAACTTTTTCGACAAGGTTCTACTCGATGCCCCCTGCAGTGCTGAAGGAGTGACAAGGAAGGACCCTGATCTGCTTGCTACATGGAGTATACACAGCATCAGAAGGCTGGCGCGTATCCAGGAAGGTCTGATCATTTCAGCCTTCAAGTCGCTCAGGCCCGGTGGGATCCTTGTCTATTCGACTTGTACCTTAGCTCCTGAAGAGGATGAAGGGGTAGTGGACGCCTTGTGCAGAGCATATAGAGAGGCCGAGGTGTTAGGGATCCAGTTGCCTTGTATCAAGGTGAGGGAAGGCATTCGACACTGGGACGGTAGGGACTATAAAGAGCAGGTGAGGAAGTGCATCCGGATATACCCCCATGATAATGACACAGAGGGCTTTTTTGTGGCGAAGATTCGTAAAAATCCCGATGCTGGAGGAGGAATGCCGGCGGAACTTCGAGAGGACAGGGCTGGCGAGAGATGGGAGTTGGACAGGGGGCTTGCGAGACGATTCGGCCTGGAGGACCTTTCAGCCGTTGATTTTACGAGAAAGGGGGGGAAGATTTGGGCCATGTCCCGCCAGCTTTCTTCCTTCGACTTTCCTCATCTTTTGACGAAGGGGCTCCCCTTTGCACGGGAGTTGAAGACGGGTTATAAGCTTACTACTAATGGGATACAGCTCTTCGGCGGGTTGGCAAGCAGGAATACTGTTGGACTTTCGAGGGAGGAAGTTGAGAGGTACATCAGGGGCAACGATGTAGAGGTTGACTCAGGGCGTATTGAAGGGATAACGGATGGCCAGGTCATCGTATCCTGGGGATCTTTTCCGATAGGGTCTGGGCTCCTGAAAGGTACCAGGCTTAAGAATCAAATCCCCCGGTATCGGAGGATAGTTGGTTAAAATTGGGGACGGATTCACATTTTTCTCGGATGAGCGGAGTTAAGTCTTTGGACTTTCATCACGGGATCTACAGGCTCAGTATCCATCTTACCGGGATGAAATGCTAAAGCTCATCATAGGATGGGGATATGAACGAGAAAGACAAGCTCAAGATACTTCTGGATCACTGGGTTGAACATAACGACCACCACTGTGAGGAGTTCACTAAATGGGCAAAGAGAGCCAGGGATCTGGGCATGCTGGAGATCTCGGCTGATATCAAGCATGCGGTGGAACAGATGAAGGCTGCCAACAGGTACTTGCTTGGGGCGGTGCAAAGGCTATGCGACGGAGGTCGGTCGTCATGAAGGTGGTGAAGAATGCAGGTCAGATATTCGATATCGAGCTCGAAGAGGATCTTCTCCAGAGAAACAGGGAGTTGGCCCTGGAAAACAGGAAGTTGCTTGATTCGCATGGTGTTCTGGCCGTTGATATCATGGGTTCTGTCGGTTCAGGAAAGACCTCACTGATCGAACAGATGGTGAGCTGTTTAAAGGCCAGATATAGAATTGCGGCGATTGCAGGGGATCTCACAACAACCATTGATGCGGAGAGGATAAAGGGGAGAGGGGCAGAGGTGGTGGAGGTGAACACGGGGAAGGAGTGCCATCTGGATGCCAACCTGGTAAGGAAGGCCATAGAGGAGTTAGAGCTGGAGACGATAGACCTTTTGTTCATTGAAAACGTTGGCAATCTGATATGTCCTGCGGATTTCCCCTTAGGTTCGCACAGGAGGATCGTGGTCACTTCGGTGACGGAAGGGCCCTACATGGTGATCAAGCATCCCCATATATTTGCTGAGGCAGACGCTGTGGCCATCAATAAGGTGGATCTCTCCCAGGCCATGGGTGTGGAACCTGAAAAGCTTCAGGAGGATGCCTTGAGCATAAACCCCGCCCTCAGAGTAGTCAGGACTAACTGTTTGACAGGGGAGGGGGTGGAGGACGTAATCGAGTTACTGGTTAACTGGTTCATTGGTAAAAGATAAAAGGAGTTCACCCTTTAGGGTTTCATCCCCGGGTCTCTATAATTTTTATCATGCATGAATTTTCCACGGCGCAGGCGATAGTGAAATCCGTCCTTGAGAGGGCAAAGGAGAGGAATGCCAGAAGGCTCTTAGAGGTCGAGGTTGAGATCGGCGGGCTTACTCTCCTGAACCCTGAGCAGGTGGAATTCTGGATAAAACTCGGCCTTGAGAGGACTATTGGAAACAATGCCCGCCTGGCCGTCAGGACGATAGAGCCCCAGATATCCTGCAAGGTCTGCGGATATGAAGGCGAAATAAAGGTAGAAGGCGACCTTTTGCTCCATGTACCCTTTTATTCCCTTTGCTGTCCTGAATGCAGCTCAGGGGAGATAGTCGTGAAGAAGGGAAGGGAGTGTTGTGTGAAGAGGATTAAGGTCTCCTGCTGAAGCTGACCCTATGGAGGTGTAGTATGTGTATGGCAAAGGTATATCTCGAGGGGGAGGATGAAGAAGAGCTGGTCTTAGAAGAAGTGGCAACCTTGAGGGTTGATGGAGACAGGTTATTGCTTGAGACGATCTTTGGTGAGCAGAAATCGTTAGCGGCGAGGATAGAGCGGATAGACTTCCTCAACTCCAGGATTGTGCTCTCGCAGCCATTTGGTTGATGGGCTCTATTTTGACGTTTTAGGAGAGCGGGCAGGAATGGTAGGGCTTGCTTCACGGGACTAAGGCTTATATCTGCGGAGGGGTATATGCTCAAAACCCTTAAAGAGGTTACTGGGAGGCTGATCGAATATTATGCGCCTGAGAGGATAATCCTCTATGGCTCCCATGACACAGGTGGAGTAACAGAGGAGAGTGATATAGATCTTATCATCGTGAAGGATACGGAAAAACGGCCCATCGGCAGAAGGATCGAGGTGGAAAGATTGCTCTCTGATAGACTGATCCCTCTTGATGTTATTGTGTATACCCCCAGGAGATGAGATTTCTGTTTCCCATCGGAGACCCATTTATAGAAGGGATAATGGAGAAAGGCTGAAAAATGCTCCTGGTGAGTGGGAAAATGCTTGACATTCCGAATGTAGTTTATTATACTTTTGAATGTTAAACCGTCTGGTTTTTTAATCCATCAAAGGTCTGGGTGGTTTAAGCTTCATATTTGCATTAATAAATTCCCCAGAAGATACATTATGATGCGTAGGATTATCGTGGCATCGGCTATTATTGTTGGTACACTCTGTTTTCGTTCGTCTTCTGCCGAAGTGTCTTCCGGGCGACTATCGGTGACCGATCAGGAGATCATTGAACGGCTGACCCGACTGGAAGAGGGGCAAAAAGCTCTGAACCAGAGGATAGACGATGTGAACGAGAACTTGAGCAAGAGGAT
>DTYK01000289.1 GCA_012961925.1 Candidatus Latescibacterota bacterium | reverse complement strand
GAAATCGATTGGGTGAACCTCAAGAAACAGTGTGCCTTGGGGTTGATTTGGCATCAGGAGCATTACTGGGACTATCTTTACAACGGCGGCGGCATCATCCAGCCTGACGACTACACCGTGGTCGGTTCCAAGGATTACGGACACCTTGCTCAGGAACCGCTCTGGCTCTATCTCAAGACTTTGATCGATACCGATACGGACTTTAGCATGGTGGATGTGCGGACTGAGCTTTCGACTCATCCCATGCTATTTTATGCGGCTCCGCCTTTTATGACAAAAGATGGGCAGCAGAGGCTTGTTCGTTATGTGAAAGACGGGGGGGGATTAGTTTTCCTGAGTCCGCCGCCGCATCTGGACGAAAAGAAGGAGGAGTGCACCGTGCTGGTGGACGATCTGGCACTTTCACGAGGCCAGTTGACAGATAGCGACACGACCATCGACAGCCTCACCATTCACCTATCTGAGCATTACGACAATTTGCCAGATGTAGAACCAGTGCTGACCACAACCGATGGCAGAGTCTGTGTCTGCAAGAAGCGGGTGGGCGAAGGTGAGGTCTATCTGGTCGGCTTCTCCGCGCTGGATGGAGAGGTGTTCCGGAGATTGCTGGAAGCAATCAATGCACGCCTCTTTATCAGGAGCGACAATACCTATGTACACACCCATCTCTTTCGTAGCAGCCAGCGGACGGTGGTCTTCGCCATTAACCGCAGCACGGAGGCTCAGAGGACCACAATCCGGATCCTGCCTGATCTGAAGCTGACAGAGGAGCACCAGTGCGAGGAGATGTTCACCCACGAAATGCTCACCATCTCGGCAGAGCAGACGGTAGACATTACCATACCAGGGAAGGATGTGGTCGTGATCGAGATCAAGAAGCGCAGTGAGGAACGGATTGATCTGGACAAGGACAAACTGATTCAGGGATATTTTGAACAGATGTAAGCCTTTTCGCCATAGAGATCCCAGGGGGAAAAGCAAGAAGGAGGAGATAATGGCTGAAAAAATTGAATCCTATCAGGTGGGTGCTGTTGGCGAGGGTAAAACCTTCGGGGATATTCTCTCAAAAAGGCCCACGGTGCCAAAACCGGGAGTTCTTCAAAGTGGTGCTGGAGAGCGGTTTTCACCACCACGCTGCCATTGTGCCGGGCGACTGTAGCGAGGAACTCAGTGGGCTGGCAGACATGCTGGGGATCAGGAAGCTGGTGTTGTGACGTGAAGTGGGCAGCGAAGATTTACAAATTGCGCTTGACTTTTAATTATTAGTTGCTTAAATTGCATCTAAACTAATAAGCGTTATGAGCGAGGATTGTCAGTTACTATGGCTGGGAATAGTGTAGGCGGAAAAGTGCTTAGATTTTCCCACATTATTGGAAATTGCGATGGCGCATTGATATACACTTGCCCACAGTGGAGGTTTCAAGACGTTTGGCTATCCGTTCTTCATCGCCAAAGACAACATGTATCTCAATAGAAACAGTCCCTCCTTTGTTTCGATTCTTAACTACTTGGACATCATCGGTATCTGGATAAAGCCAGCCTCTTTGGCTTCCTTGGTTCCCCCCTTACAGATTCTCTTATGGGTTCTTCGTCGATACCATAGCTCTTCAAGAGAGAATTCTTGAGATGGGCTATACCATCACTCGAAAAGAGAGAAGAAGTTCCAGCGCTCATCAAACTGGCACTCTTTCATGTAGAGATCTCTTAAGAGATTGTCTGTCTAATACCTTATAGAAAGACTATAGTTCCCAGAAATAGCGTGTTTTGAGACATTAAGTGATAACAGGGCCAGGTGCCCGAGCAGGAGGCGGGCTTATGAGTTGCTTACAGCAAGAACTTTTCTCCGATCTCTGTGGTGTTTGTGAGGCCTTCGGCCGAGCCGTGGACCGTCACGCCGTCCTTGAGGCGTTGGCAAAGGGTTGCGTCGAGGTTATGGGGGTTAAGGCCAGTCTAGTGAGGCTACTCGATGAGAAAAACCAACGTCTGGAACTGGGAGCGGCTTACGGGCTGAGTGAGGAATATCTAGACAAAGGCCCAGTAGAGCCGGACAAGAGCCCCTTGGACATGACAGTCTTGGGGGGTGAAAAGGTACTCATTGAGGACGTGACCAAGGACAAAAGGGTGCTCTATCCAGAGGTTGTCGCGCTGGAAGGCATTCGCTCACTCCTCTCGGTGCCCTTCCGGGTGGGCGATCGCATCGTGGGCGTTCTACGGGTTTACCGCTCCGATGTACACCGCTTCTCGGACGGAGAAGTGAAGATGGCCGCGACGTTGGCCATCCAGGCAGGGGTCGCCTTGGAGAAGGTCATTCTCCAGGAGCAGGCCCATACGCTGAGGGAGGTATCCCAAGCGATAAGCGCCAGTTTGAACCTATCCATCGTGCTGGAAACCATCGTGCGCAGCGCGGCCCAGATCCTTGGTTTCAGAGCCGCCTCCCTCCGGTTGCTTGACGAGGAGAGCAAATTTCTCGAGATTAAGGCGACCTACGGGCTGAGCAACGCCTACCTGGCAAAAGGGCCAGTCGAAGTGAACAAGAGCCCTCTGGACCAGGAAGTTCTGTCCGGGAAGGTCGTCTCGGTCTCGGACAGGGAACTGGACCGACGGCTTCAGTATCCTGAACAGGTGCATCGGGAGGGCATCAGATCTATCCTGTGCCTGCCCCTTACGCTCAAGCAGAGGAGAATAGGAGTCCTGCGCGTGTATAGTTCCATTCCTTATGAGTTCAGGCAGTCAGAGATCGAGTTCCTGACGGCCTTGGCCAGCCAGGGCGCTATCGCCATCGAAAATGCACGGCTGTTCGAACACCTCAAAAGAGACTATGAGGATCTGACCAGGGATGTCTGGAGATGGTATGACTGGGGGGAGAGACCACCCAGACTCTGACGATAGGGGCATATCATGGTTGAACCTTTCGCGCCCGGGATTTTATCGAAAGAAGCCCTCGACGCCCGCCTGGATGCACTTTTGAAGGAATATGAGATCGTAGCCCCTGTAAATAGGCGCGGCCAGGCCCACTTCTCCAAAATCATCGAGATTTCCGAAATCGAGTGGGGATATTCGTCAAGTGTTATACCCCCGTCCAAAGTGATCTACCAGGCCGAGCAGTTGCTTATGCGTTTTGTCAACCAGGATGGTTCCTACCTGGTCGTGGAACAGCACCCGCCAAGTCGTCAGCGCATCCTTCTCGGTGTTCATCCCTGCGATATCCATGGTATACTGGTTCTGGAACGCACTCTGGTGGGCCGGTGGCAAGACAGTTGGTATGCTGGCGAGCGCAAACGCAGCCTCATCATCGGCCTCAACTGCCAGAATCCGGGTCCGGATTGCTTCTGTTCGTCTTTCGGCACCGGACCTTTCTACGCCCCGTGGATGGGTCAAGGCCCTCCAGAAGGTTGCGATTTGTTTATGACTGAGCTGATGTCGGGATACCTAATTGAAACGTTTACAGAAGCCGGGCGTAGGCTCTTAGAAGGAAGCGAGCTGACAAAACCCACCGATTCGGACTTAGTGGAGAAAGATGAACGACACAAAAAGACACTGGACCAGTTCACAAAACACCTGAATACTGATGGCCTTGATGCACTCCTGAACAGGCACCTGGAGCACCCAGTCTGGGAGCGAGTCGGCGAGGACAGGTGCCTCTCCTGTACCAACTGCACTATGGTGTGCCCTACGTGTTACTGCTATGACATTGTGGACCGGGCTCAGTTGGATCTGAAAACCATTCTGCGCTGGCGCCGATGGGACTCCTGCCAGGATCAGCATTTCGCAGAGGTGCACTTCGGCAACTTTCGTCCTTCTCGGAAGGCCAGGCTCAGGCAATTCGTCTGTCACAAGCTAAGCTACTGGATGGAACAGTACGGCTGCTACGGTTGCGTTGGCTGTGGACGGTGTATTCATTGGTGTCCCACAGGGATAGATTTGACCGAGATTGCAGCGGAGATACGCCGGGAGGAAATAAGGTTATGAATTGGATACTTCCCCGTGAAGCAGTCGTAGTGGCGGTCAAAACCGAGACACCCGATACGAAAACTTTGACGCTTCGTTTGCGCAACAGCCATGAAAGGCTGGACTTCAAACCTGGGCAATTCAACATGGTTGGCCTGCCGGGGATTGGAGAAGCTCCCATCACCTTTAGCTCGCCATCTGGCAATGAAACCTTCCAGCACACGGTTAGGGCGGTGGGTCGGGTGACTCGTGCGCTCACGGCCCTGAAAGGGTCTGATGTCCTCCACGTCCGGGGCCCTTTCGGCTCGGGTTGGCCCGAGGATGAGGCCGTTGGCAAAAATCTGCTCATTGTAGCCGGTGGCATGGGGATGGTTCCCTTGAGGCCATTTCTGCTCCATGTCTTTGAGAACCGCATTAAATTTGGGCGTATCGTTGTTCTCTACGGAGCGCGCACACCTGACGATATGCTCTTCCGTGATGAGGTGACGGTGTGGGCTGAGCAGGCGGACACGAAGGTTCTTCTGACGGTTGACGAAGTACCGGTGGGAAGCACTTGGACAGGTCCCACCGGCGTGGTTACCGAGTTGTTCGACCATCCGGGGGTCCTGTTAGACGACGCATTAGCTCTGACCTGTGGCCCCGAACTGATGATGCGTTTCGTCGTGCGTGGTCTCTTACTGAGACAATTCCCGGCCAGTAGGATCTATCTTTCGCTGGAAAGGCGTATGCGGTGTGGAGTGGCACAGTGCGGCCACTGCCAGATCGGACCCAAGTACGTATGTCAGGACGGCCCGGTGTTTTGCTACACAGACCTGAGGGGTTGGCCCGATACCCTTCTTTGAGGAGGCACGATGGAGAGGCCGCGGATTGGAATCTTCAAGTACAGTTGTTGTGCCGGATGTCAGTTCCAGTTGATCTATTTCCAGGAGCACCTCCTGGAGACCTTCGGAGCCGTGGATATTGTATACGGCCGCATGGAAACCAGCGCGGGCTCGGAAGAAGGCCCCTTCGATGTGGTGCTTATCGAGGGCGCCATCACCGAATCGAAGCAGGCCGACCAGCTAAAGGCAGTCAGAGGGAGGAGCAAGTATCTCGTCCCCATTGGCTCATGCGCTGTAAACGGCGGCATTCCGGCCATCAAGAACTTAACACCAGAGTTAGAGGTAGAGCAGCGCGTTTACTCGAGGATTGAGCCGATTCATTCTGTGCGAGCTCATCCGGCGGATGAATATGTGAGGGTAGACGCTTACTTGAGGGGTTGCCCGGTTGGCGAGACCGATCTTATTGAGTTGGTCACGGCACTTTTGCTGGGTACGCGGCCGCGCATGATTGACTACTGCGTCTGCGTGGAGTGCAAGAGGCGTGGCAACACATGTATCCTGGTGGCAGAAGGAGCACCCTGTATGGGGCCGGTCACTAATGCCGGGTGCGGGGCCCTGTGCCCGTCCAATCACCGCTCATGCTATGCCTGCTGGGGCCCGATGCCGGGCGCCAATGCCCCAGCGCTCGCCCGCAAGTTTGAAGCAATGGGCATGCCGCCGGATGAAATCGTGCGACGGTTCACGGAATTTGGCTGTCCAACGCTGGAGTTCCGTAAAGGAGCGGAGCTTTACGAGTGAGGGATCCGGCCCGGGACATCGGACCGGTATGTGCTTATCATTGCAAAAAGTATTATCACAGCGAACGCAAAGAAGCAAATTTTTCATTGCTAATCGTTAATTTTACATCTTGCATAGAGATTATAACATATTTATTCTCAATTGGCTAAACAATTATCTCTGAACTACAAAAGAGGCCGTTGAGTTGACTACTAAAACGATTACAGTTGATTATTTGGCCAGGGTCGAGGGTGAAACGGCCATAGAGGTTCGGGTACCTGGAGATCCGTCGAAGGTCGTTCGGCTCAGGATCTTCGAACCGCCACGTTTCTTCGAGGGCTTTCTGGTCGGACGCCGCTACGATGAGGTCGGAGACATTGTCGCACGCATCTGTGGGATTTGCCCGGTATCCCATATGCTGACCGCAATCCGTGCCCTGGAGAAAGCGATGGGCGTCGAGCCGAGCGAGCAAACGATCCTTCTGCGGCGAATCGCGGCCCTCAGCCAGGTGGCTGCCAGCCACCTGGTTCACCTCTACATGCTGGCGATGCCCGATTACATGGGCTTCGACGGGGCAGCAGAGATGCTACCGTTTTTCCCCGATCGGATGCAGCGCCTGGTGAGAATGCGTAAAGTGTTTAACGACTTAACCGCTGTTGTTGCCGGCGGGCGTGCCCTTCATCCCATCGGCACCGTGGTAGGCGGCTTTACTCGTCTGCCCGTCAGAGGGGAGCTTTTGGCGATAAGGGAGCGGCTTCTCCAGATCAGAGCGGATGCCAGGGAGACGGTGAAGATGGTGGCCGACTTCGAGACGCCCACCCTAAAGGGCGACCGTGAATACGTTGCCCTGCAGAGTGCCGATTCTTACGCCATTAACCAGGGCCGACTTACTTCCAACAAGGGATTGGACGCCTCCGAGGATGACTACTACAACTGCTTTGAGGAACAGCAGGTTGACTATGCCATGGCCAAGAAGGTTACCGTTCGCAGACGGGGTGGGCTGGTCGTCGGAGCCTTAGCCCGGCTCAATCTGAAATACAATGCCCTGTTTCCCTCTGTACGCGACCTGGCCAGGACTGTGGGATTCCGGCTGCCGGACGAGAACCCGTTTCATAACAACCTGGCCCAATCTCTTGAGGTCGTCCAGGCGATCGAGGAATGTGTCGAGATGCTGGGCAGGATCGAGCTCAGGCAAGAAGAGCCCCGGGTAACGGTTCGCCCGGGCGAGGGGAAAGCGGTCACTGAGGCCCCCCGGGGGCTTCTTCACCATTGGTATGTGATAAACCGGAAAGGTGTGGTGGAAAAGGCTAATATCATAACCCCTACGGCCCACAACTTTGTGAACATAGAAAGCGACCTTCATAGACTTGTTCTATCGATGGCCGACCAGCCCCTTGATGCCATCAGGAAAGCCTGCGAGATGCTGGTGCGGGCTTACGATCCGTGCTTCTCGTGTTCAGTACACTAAGGCACAAACAGAGGAGGAATGCTGACCAAGACTCAGTCGTTTGGAATGTTTTGTCCTTATAGCCCTCAGGATCTTGACAGTCCCCAGGTTGCAAAGGGAGGAGATGGATGAAGACGGGTGTGAGCTATTTTGGTAACCGGATACCGGATCACGTCAGGGAGGACCTACAAAACATGGTGGATCACGGACCCATTATACAGGCAGAAAGGTTCACCTCCCTCTGGAACAGACGTCCCCTGTTGCTGCGATCTTTAACCAGCTACGAGGGAAGGGATGAACACAGCCGTTGTGATTGCTCATCGGGTATCCTGAACTAGGATCAACCTATCTTCATCCTGCTTCACCATGTCAGTCATGTCTCTACCGTTTACGAACACACGATAGGTCTCTTTTGGCTTCGTAACATAGATGGGTTCGAGCAGATATACCGTCTCAATATCCAGTTTCATCCCATTTCCGACTTTCCAGACGATCTTTCCAAAGGCGAAACTTTCCGTCTGGAGTGTGCCATAGGGCGTCTCCAGCTTAAGAGGGGTAGCCCAAAGGTCCGGATTGATGGCAACATAGCAGTTACCCGTTCGCTCCACTACAAGTAGTGCTGAGACGTTCTTCGTATGGAGCACAGCATCCTCCACCTTGAGCTGCCCGCTTCGATCCTGTTTCGCAGTAGGGGAAGAGAACATCGGGGGCACCAGGCACGCCCCGTCCCTTCGTCTCTCTATAATTCGACCGGTCTCCCTGTCGTACCGAATGAGCATCGATGTCCGCTCCCCAAGATATCTGACCTCATAGATTCTCTCCCCGAGTGTGCGGCAGTTCAATCTCCCTGACGATACTCTCTGTCGGAAATGTTCAAAGTTCCTGCACTCTTCTTCATGAGCGTGTTGGAGTGCTATGTGGATTAGCGGGGGGCATATGAACTTCGGTGTATTCGGTCCGCCACCTTTGGTATCGGCGTCCTCCCAGTTCCATTTATACTCCCCATAGCCTGGACTCTCATGGTTCAAGTGCTGGGTGGAGAGCACTGCGTCTATAATCCTCTGCGCGCGGGTGATATTCCCTTGTTCATCACCTTCGAGGAGACCAAGGGCATAGAGCAGGGATTCCCGGGTCGTGTGGGTCTCAGTGCCCGGTCTCAGAAGGCAGAGATTTATCTCCGGGTCGAATACCGTTTGACCGTAGGCCATGGATCGGTCAAAAAGCCTTCTGCCCCGCTTTTCCCTATCCGCCGATGACATTTTTCTCTCCCCGCTCCATCATACAAAAGCGATAGCCCTCACCGGTGCTCCGTCTCTCCCCTTGATGTTGAGAGGGAGTACGATAAAATAGACGATCTTTCCAGCGATCTTGTCCAGATTGGTCAAGGCCTCGACGATGATAATCCCGTTCCCTAAGAGAATACGATGTGCCTCCGGCGTCCCCCTGTCGATGGTAAACACATCCGTGCCGATTAAGTGGATCTTCGTAGCAAGATAGATTGCCGCATCAGCGGTTAGATACGGGGTATCTTGAAAATACTCCTTCTGCCCCCAGAACCTGTCCCAACCGGTATAGAGCAACAGCTTCCCACACTTGACGATACGGTCCTCATAGGGTTCAAGATCCTCAACCGTAATCCCCCTGGTACTCCCTTTATTCGAGAGATCTACGACAAAGGCCTCCCCGACACACCGGGCCAGGGAGATCTGATCGATCGTAAGCCCATCGTCGATAAAGTGATAGGGAGCATCCATATGAGTTCCTGAATGGGTGCCGAGCACCAACTGGGTGTTATTGGAGGTCTCCCTCTTCGTATACCATTGGTCTTTGGTGCTTGAGAACGGCACGACACTTACCTTTGGCCCGGTGGGAACTGCTGGCATCATGTGGTATATGGGAAGGGAGAGGTCTATAACAGTTCCCCTCCCTTCCGGGGTGTCTCTATGCATCTTCTTTCCCCCTTT
>DTYK01000288.1 GCA_012961925.1 Candidatus Latescibacterota bacterium | reverse complement strand
GAAAGGCTTGTCGCTTACTACTTCAGCGGGAGGATAGTGAAGTCCGTGGAGCTTTCCACCCTCAGGACTGAGGAGATCTACGTCGTTCCCGAAGGCTTTTGTCCATCCATCCCCTCTCTATCAGCAGATGGTCTGTATCTGGCATTTTCCTATTCAGAGCGGTTGCATTTGAGCGTAAGGGATTGGATGTGGGAACATCTCTACCGCCGCCCGCGCAGTATGGTGATCAGAGTGGATCTGGAAAGCGGGATGGCTGAGGCTCTGTGGGGGGAGTGCGAATGGATCAGCCATGTGAACATCAGTCCGGTGGATGCAGATATCGTGCTCTTTTGTCATGAGGGGCCATGGGAACTGGTGCAGCGGATGTGGGTGGTAAAAGCCTCTACCCATGAAGTCTGGCCACTAGTGAAACAAAAGCGATATTTGCAAGCTTGCGGTCATGAATTTTTTACCCGTGACGGCAAGGTCGTAACTCAGTACGCAGAGCGTGATCGTGCCGATAGAAATGAGTGGCGGCGCTTCAACCTCATAGTTAATCCTGATGGTGAAGAGCTGGGGAAATTTCGATATCCAGGGATGTGGCCTACCCATATTCAAGCCAATAGCTCGGCTACCCTGTTTGTAGGGGATGCTGCTTATCCGACTGCTGATTTTACAGAAGGAGCGTATTTCATAGGTTTGGTTCGGCATGTACAGGATCGGGCAGAGGTTGAGCTGCTCTGTCGGCACGATAGCTCCTGGCAGAGTCAGGAGGCCCATCCGCACCCTGTATTTACCCCTGATGACCGTCATGTTATCTTCACCTCGGACAGGGGCGGTCGATGCAATGTGTATATGGTCAAGGTCGGAGAGAGAGAGTAAGCAAGGAGACCTTTTCCACCAAGGACTCTGAGGCGAAGTATGCCGGGCAAAGGGTGTTCGGCTGATATCTTATTGGCAGTACAATCAGGAAATGAACGAAAGGTGTCACTAAAGGTAATAAAGCGAAGATGTTATAAGGCTAACCATACTATGTGAGGAGGTGATGAGTATGCACGGAAAGGTGTCGTCGAGGGAGCGGACCCTGGCAGCTATCAAACACCAAGAGCCCGACCGGGTTCCCATCAACTTCCGAAGGGTAGCACCGTTAAATCACCTCTGGAAGGACGAATACGAGAGAGTTAGTACGCTCCTTGAGACGGGCACCGATGACAAACTCACCGTAAGCATTGAGCCTCGAATACATCCGGACGTGACGGTGCGGGACTGGTTCGACGACCAAAGCGTTCCTGAATATCGTCTTGCCTATCGGGAGTATCGCACTCCAAAGGGTGTCATACGAATAGTGATGAGAGCCACAGAGGATTGCACTTACAAGGATGGGGTTCCCTTAGCTTCGGACCACAACAGGAAATTTCGTCCCCCACTTAAATACTCTCCTGCGGATAGGAGTAGATATAGTAAATGCTGTACGCTCTTTCCCTGGTGGCGTTAACGACATGCGCCTTTTGAAAGAGAGTCTCGGGCATCGCATCTGCCTTTAGGGAGGGATAAATCCCGAGGAGATCATCGAACGGGGTTCTCAGGAGGATGTGCGTCGTGCAGTCATCGAGCTAATCCTTACGGCCGCCCCTGGTGGGGGCTTTGTTCTCTCCACCGGCGGCTCGATCCATGATGCGAACTGCTACGACAATGTGATGACCTTTATTCAAACTGCTCTTGAGTTTGGAACTTATCCCATCCACAAAAAGAGACTGAAAGCAGAGTTGAAAAAGATAGAAGTTCAAGGAGATAGGAAGTAGTATTGGGGCAAACAATGAAGATTGGAGGAGATTTGAACCTCCACAGAAGGGAAACTTTTCTTTACAGATCAGGATGGATCCGTTTCACAAAAGACAGCACCCCACTATGATTTCAGATCTGAATACTGCGGAGGTTGTGGTCAGTTCCATTTTGGCTTATGAGGCTTTTGCGGATACTCTGACTGCCAACGAGAAAGAGCAGATCAAATCTACCCTCCTGACCAAGGGGGTTGATCCGATCCTCAGTGATACGGAAAAGAAAATCTGGTGGAGGGGGGCCTACAATTGCAATTGATGCAGTGTAATGTATTCGGGCCTTAGGGTTGGCTGCTCTTTACCTCAAGTCGCACGTAACTTTGGAATTAGCCATGGAGAAAGTCAAAAGCGTATTGGATGCTACTGGCCCGGAAGCTGAAGGAGTAGAGGGAACCAAGGTGTCGTTCAAGGGTCAGAATGTTTTTTCTGTAGGAGGGCAACAAAACTATTGCTGGACAAGAATAAATAGTGTAAAGAGATGGGTGTAGGAAGGAGGTTAAACAATGACACTTAGATGGGGCATCATCGGTTGCGGAGACGTGGCAGAACGCAAGGGAGGCCCAGCATTGGCCAATGTCGCCGGCTCGGAGCTTGTGGCGGTAATGCGCCGTGATAAGGTCAAGGCAGCCGAATTTGCCCGAAGGCATGGTGCTAAAAGATGGTATCATCATGCCGAAGATCTTTTGCATGATGAAGAAGTGAACGCTGTCTACGTAGCTACGCCAGTCTATTTGCATCACGATTACACCATCAAGGCGGCCAGAGCGAGTAAGCACGTGATGTGCGAAAAACCCATGGCTATGAACGTCCAGCAGTGTCGCCAGATGATTGCTACCTGCAGGGAAAATGGGGTTAAGCTCATGGTAGCCTACTACCGGCGTACCTATCCTATTGTGCAGAAGATGAAGGAATTGCTGCATGAGGGTGCTGTTGGGGAGCCGATGCTGGTGCGGATCAATCTGACAGGCTACTACAATCCTGCTGATCCAAACGCCCCTGGAGCGTGGCGAGGAGATCCGGCAATTTCCGGCGGAGGGGTGATGTTCGATGTCGGAAGCCACAGGCTCGATGTGATGGTGTACCTATTAGGCGAAGTGGAAAAAGTCTCGGCGTTCTCCGAGACCCTTCATTGTGGGTATAAGGCTGAAGATTCTGCCGTGCTCTCGCTGAAACTTACCAATGGCATGCATGGGGTGGCGAACTTCAACTGGAACATCCGAAGCGGCTCCGATGAGTTCGAGATCTACGGCACAGAGGGAACGATATTGGCCAGACCTTTAGATAAGGGACACTTGGAACTACACAGGGGAAAACAACTGGAAGTGTTCGAACTTCCCCCTCCCCAAATAACCCATTGGGGCCTGGTGGGGAACTTTGTTCAGGCTGTAAACGAGGGAGAGCCGCTGATATGTTCTGGGGAAGAGGGTATGAAAACGAACCTCATCATGGAGGCAGCATATCGGTCAGCAAGAACGGGAGCGGTGGAGACAGTGGAGGCGGTGCGAGTTTGATGTTCGAGGTAAGCTACCGCTATTTTTCAGAGAGGTAGGAGTCGTTTCCAGACGGCGATGAGATCGGCCTCCGGAGAGCTCTCCCACTTCAAATCGTTAAATAGTTACAAGAATCTTCTTCAGGGAGATTATCTAATGGACAAGGATTACATTATGAGGGAAATTGATGTAGGTTTTGCGCCGGGCTATAGCTTTAAGGTAGGTGACATAAATGGAAATGGAAAATGCGAATACATTTCCGTAGAGCCCGGAGGAAAGCACCTTGTTGTTTTGGAGGGTGATGGTGGTGTGCTGTGGGAGAAAACTGTGCCCAATACAGACAGGCATTCCACCACAGCGTTGGAGGTAGGTGATGTTGATAGAGATGGAGAGATGGAGGTGGTGATGGGAGAGGAACCCGAGGGAGGGAATAACGTGATTGTTCTGGATCCCCAGGGCCGGTTGAAGCGAAGGCTGACGTTCCCCTTAGGAGAGAAGGATTATGCGGGGAACGCCATAGACAGCTTTGGGTTTGCCGATGTAGACGGCGATGGCTTCAAGGAGTTAATCGTCGGTATAAATGGCGGCCATCTTTATGCGCTTGATGATAACTTAGAGATTCTTTGGCATCTGGGGGGTCTGAATCGCACTATCGAACACTTCATCCATACAGGAGACCTGAACGGTGATGGGGTCGATGAAATCGCCATCTCTTCATCTCTGACAAAGGAATGGGACGAACATTGCGAATTCTTCTTAATCAGTGGAGAGGGCAGGATTCTCTGGCGCAAGCCGCTAAGTGAGATCGGACCGGATGGCCATGTGGATTACGCTATCATCGATGATATTGAAGGCTCTGGGAGAAACACTTTGATCACTGCCACAGGAGGGTGCCTTTTTGATGCTGAGGGCAACCTTATCTGGACACTACGGGATGAGATTGCCCATGGCCAGTGGGTGGATGTGGCGAAGGTGCGAGAAGATGTTTCGGGAAAGCAGGTGTTGATTTCCGAGCTGTGGAAGTTTCGTCAGCCCTGTCTCTTAGTTAGTGGTCAGGGAGAGGTGCTCTGGCGTTTTGAAGAGATTTCACCCTATGCGCTGCCTACCCATGCCTACTTCATTGATTGGAATGGAGACGGCAAAAAGTTCGTCATTATTGGTGACCAGCCGGCCTATACCGAACCAGTAGCCAGAACATACCAGATTACACTTCTAGATTGTTACGGTAACGTCGTTCTGAAAGTGCCTTTTGAAGATGAACCTATTCCTGGTTGGTTCTACAACGCTGAGAATTCTCCGGCTGTTGCTGACGTAGATGGAGACGGCAAGGAGGAGTTCGTGTTTCCTATAAGGAAAGGAAAACTTTTGATTTTGGGCAAGTCG
>DTYK01000287.1 GCA_012961925.1 Candidatus Latescibacterota bacterium | reverse complement strand
TGGGCAAGCAAAGAAAAGGAAGGATAAGAAGTGAAGACCTCTTGTCGGTTTGAGGTCGAAGACTTCGCTAGAAGACAGGAGAGACATCTCCGGTTTCGATATACTGACTTGTAATACCACCCTCTTCAGACCGATCCTGTCTGAGGTTATGAATCCCAGGCCCTGGTATTCCCATAACGTCTGCAGATTTAACTCTTCTTAGAGGTCTTGACAAAGAAAGGCTTGAAGAGCTGTTCTACCTTTTCACTTTTGCACTCTGGGCACGTTACCTTCTCAGTATCATGTGCCTTTATGGTGAGCACAACCGAAAACTCTTTATTACACTTAGCACAGACGTAATCATACACCGGCATACCAAGCACCCCCTCACGAAAGGCTTTGTTGTCTTCCTAATACTCCGGTGTCAAAAAGGTTTTAACAGGGATTTCCAGACTCTCTGCAGACCTCCACCTATTTTCCCTAAATATCGTCACAAAATGTAGAGATGTCAAGACCAAAATTAAACCGGGATTATGTCCCTCTCTAATCTTTGCTACAAGGTCCCACTTTTTCATTATCTCCTACGGAGGACCTCTCATCTGATATACCCAGGATGAAGACTTAAAAACCCCTTAACTGGGGAATGCGATCAACACTACCCCGAGACATATAACCATGGAACCCGACAGGCGCATACTCGTATGTCTCTCATGGGCTTTTTTAAATGCCCGGAGCAGCGAAATTGGGATTTTAGGGAATCTTCAACGCCATTGTGAAGGCAGGCTTTCCTCCTGCTCCGGGGTCCTGTCAGTATCATCAAAAGGCGGCGCCGTGAAGACAAGGGCATCAAGCGGAATATCCCCGAGATTACGAAGGCCGTGGGCAGTATCAACTGGAACGAAGACCACGTCACCCTTAACAACCTCACACGTCTCGTCGCCGACCAGCATCTCGCCCCAGCCGTCCACGATCACGTATATCTCCTCTCGTCCTTTATGTCGATGGGGCTTGATCCCTCTTCCCCTGCCGGAAAGACTCACAAAGACGCAGCTCTCCTTCTGAGATCCTTCGTAGAGGATCGTCCCCCCGAACCCACTCCCTTTCCTACCTATAAGCTGAGCAGAAAGGCCTGCAACCGAATCCGTCTGAAGCCTCCTTTTAACCTCCTCGACCTTGAAGATCACCATACCGTACCTCCTTTTTTCATTACCTTCAGGCTCTCCCTCTCTCGGCCTTCTCTTTCATCTCAGGAAATCTGTCGAATACCCATCCCGCTGGTGATATTATCCAGAGTACCTCCAGGGGAGTATTGTACGGGTTCTTCAACGAGTGGTAGACACCAATAGGGAAGAAAACCGCATCCTTCGGACCAATAGGGATTTCCTTTCTGTCATCGTCAGCAATCACCACCCCGTTACCTGTCAGACAGAAAAAGATTTCCTCCTGGTCATCGTGGGAATGGCCCGGTTCACAGGTGCCACCGGGTTCCACCACGACCATTCCAAACGTCAGGTGCTTCGAGCCAACAGTGGTGGGATCGATGAGCTTATAGTTCACCCTATGAGCCAGAGAGATGGGCTCCACATCATGAGGGTTAAGCTTGACCGCTCCTTTCTGAGCCATCCTATATCCTCCAATCTTTTAAAGAAACCTCCCGAGCCTGTGGATCCGGGGATGAAAGTCTGAAGACTTAACTCCTGGTACCCCTCCCCTTCCGCATCCGCATGACGATCTCCACCAGGCTCCTGGTCCCAAATCCGGTCGCTCCTTTGACCAAATAGCCCTTTTCTTCATCGGCGAACTCCTTCCCGGCTATGTCAATATGGACCCAGGGGGTATCCTGCACAAACTGCTTGAGAAAGATCGACGCCGTTATGGCAGAGGCTTCCCTTCCGCCTGAGTTCTTCATGTCAGCGATATCGCTCTTTATCTTTTCAAAGTACTCATCGAACAACGGGAGCTGCCACATCCTCTCGCCGGTCTGGTGTGAAACCTCAAGGGCAAGATCTATCAGCTCTTGATTAGTACCAAGGATAGCAGCCGTTATCTTGCCCAGGGCTACTATACACCCGGTGGTCAGGGTGGCCATGTCGATCATCCTACCTGCCCCGAGTTTCCTCGCATAGGAGAGTGCATCGGCGAGTATCAGTCGGCCTTCGGCATCGGTAGAGATCACCTCTATTGTCTTGCCACTAAGGCTTCCTATCACGTCCCCCGGCCTCAGGGCATGGCCGCCTGGCATGTTCTCCGCCGCCGGGACTATGCCGAAAACGCCCAGCTTCGGCTTGAGCCTGGCTATGGCCTGCATCGCACCTATAACAGCCGCCCCTCCCGCCATATCACCCTTCATCTCGTCCATCTTCTCCGGCCGTTTAAGGGAGATACCGCCCGTGTCAAAGGTGATACCCTTCCCAACCAACGCGACCTTCTCCTCCACATCTGGCGGCTCATATCGCAGGACTATCAACTTACAAGGTTCATCGCTTCCCTGAGCGACCGCCAAGAAGGCCTTTGCACCCAGTCTCTCCAGATCCTGTCTCTCCAGAACATCTATCCTGAGTCCGTATAGCGAGGCAACCTCTCCTGCCCTCTCCGTAAGGATGCTCGGGGTCATGTTGTTCCCGGGTTCGTTCACAAGCTCTCTCGTAAGGTTCTGCGCCTCTGCCAGTATCCTGCCTCTCTCCACACCCTCTGCCATCCTCCGGATCTTTCCCTCGTCAATCTCTATGAGGAGGAGCTCCTCCACCTTGCTCTCCTCCCTTTTTGTATATCTGTCGAACTTGTAAAGCCCGAGGATGGCACCTTCCACCAGGGCTCCGGAGGCTATTCCCGGATCAAACCCTGCCACGCCGGCCCCATGGAGAATGGTACCCACCCTCTTTGCTCCCAGATCCCTTGCCTTCCTCAGTCCCGTGGCAGTAACCTGCCTGACCCTGTCCAGCGTGAACTCCTCCTCCTTACCGAGCCCGACCACTATGACCCTCCTGGCAGAAATCCTACCGAAGGTGTGGATAACGGCAACCTGGTTTAACTCCCCTTTGAGCTCACCCTCGGTAATCAGATTCGAGATGGCGCCATTAAGGGCCTTATCAACAGCGTGGGTAGCTCCTCCCGGCTGCTTCAGACCCTCAAAAAGGTTGACTATCAGAGCATCGACCTCGGCTTTCGTTATATCACCTGAAACCAAGTTAATCTCCATGCGGTTACCTCCCTTTATCTATTTACCATTCTCCCCGTAGCCCTTTAGACACGGCTCATTGCCCAGCAAGTACGGGATTACGCAGTCTGCCCAGCCCTTCTATTTCAAGTTCCACAACATCGCCTGCCCTGAGCAGGGCCGGTGGGTCCCGGAATATTCCCACCCCAGCCGGCGTCCCTGTGGCCACCACATCTCCAGGTTCAAGGGTGAAGGCCTGAGACAGAAAGGAGAGTATATACGGGATCTTGAAGGCCATGTTGCTCGTATTAGAGTCCTGCATCACCTTTCCGTTCACCCTCAGTTGCATGGCAAGATCATGTGGGTCGGGTACTTCGTCCCTGGTCACCAGGTATGGACCCATGGGGGCAAAGGTGTCAAAGCTCTTGGCCCTGGTCCACTGGCCATCGGCAAACTGTATGTCTCTGGCGCTCACATCGTTGAATATAGTGTATCCGGCAATGTAACCATAGGCCTTCTCCTCAGGGATGTGTCTCCCTCTTCTGCCGATGATGAAGGCCAACTCGATCTCATAATCGAGCTGACGGACGGCCTTCGGATAGACGATCGGATCTCCGGGGCCTATCAGGGCTGTGGCAAACTTGCTGAAGATTATGGGATTGGCAGGCAACTCTGCCCCGGCCTCCCTGGCATGATCCCTGTAGTTCAGCCCCAGGCAGATTATCTTGTTTGGATCGGGCACAGGCGGCTTCAGTTTAACCTCTGACTCATGGTAGATAATCCGCTCACCTGATGGCCCTATGACAGTTCCAGACGTCTTTAACTGCCCTTTAAGGAAGTCCAGGACTGTGCGGGCCAACTGTAATCCCTGGTCTCCCCTTTGAAGAAACTCCTTCATACATGGCGGCAGATGTTCGCAGGCTTTCGCGTCGGGATTTACCTCGCCCAGGTCAGCAAAATAGGATACACTGGCCATGTAGAGATCCACGATCTTCTCATCCAATCTGGTGCCGATACGAACAGCCCCACCCCTCTCAAAGCTTAAAAGGCGCACGGCTTTCCTCCTTCCGTTGTTTACAGGCTCCTAATAAACTATGAAACTGCTGAGCAAAAGGCAAGGCATTTTTTTTACATTTCGCCCATTAGCCGGGGGGATTTTAAAGGTAGATTCAGATACATCTCAGCTTCTATCAAAACAGACCTACTTCATCAGCATCATCTTCCATATCTGTTGAAACGTCCTCTAATCTTCCAAGGATTTTACCTACATCCCATAGAAATAGATGCCGGAACCGCAACCGATCGTAAGACCTTCATCCTATCCTCCTTTGCTATGGCTTGCTGCGGGTTTTCGCCCCTCCCGCATGTTGGAAACCTGGGGGAGGTTAAAGGCTAAGACTTATGTTTAAATATAATTCTCAAGCCTGTCGAACGAAAGAAGTTGCAGAAATTTTCGCGGAAGGGCGGGATCCTGGGAAGAGTCATAGTCCCAACCATTAATTCTTACTTTTAGGATTCAGAGCCCTCCCTGAAAATGCTTGACAACCTTCCCATCTTTTATTATAGTGTAGCACTGTTCTAAACTCCAGCGGTTTTTTCACTAATGATTAAGGCACGTCAGTACAGCACGCCGTGGTGGCTCTGCTCACCGTTCTGAACACAAGATAATCTTTGGGAGGAAGGTTAAATGGGGACAAAGGCGATAGCTCTGCTCTCAGGGGGATTGGACAGCACCCTGGCGATAAGAGTCGTTCTGGATCAGGGTATAGAGGTGATAGCTCTTAATTTCCTCACACCGTTCTGTCTGTGCGACCGCAGGGGCTGCAGACGAGAAGCGATAAAGGCAGCGGATGAACTCGGCGTTGAGCTGAAGGTGTTCAACATAGCCGAGGAGTACCTCGGGATCGTCAAAAATCCCAGATATGGCTACGGAAAGAACATGAACCCCTGCATCGACTGCCGCATAATGATGCACAGGAAGGCGAAGGAATATATGCAGATGGTCGGAGCCTCCTTTGTGATAACGGGTGAGGTACTTGGACAGAGGCCGATGTCCCAGCACAAGGCAGCCTTGAGGATAATAGAGAGGGACAGCGGACTGGAAGGGCTGGTCTTAAGACCCCTTTCAGCCAAACTACTGCCTCCAACAATACCAGAGGAACAGGGGCTCATCGATCGCGAAAGGCTTCTGGCCATAAGCGGTCGTTCCCGAAAACCCCAGATGGCGCTTGCCACAAGATATGGTATCAACGACTATCCCTCTCCAGCCGGTGGATGCCTTTTAACAGACCCGGGCTTTGCAAGGCGGATGAAAGACCTCTTAGACCATACTGAGGTGACGTTAGGTGAGATCGGACTTCTCCGGATGGGAAGGCACTTCCGGCTATCACCCTCTGCCAAACTTGTCGTTGGAAGGGATAAAGAGGAGAACGAACGCCTGTTAAGGCTGTCAAGAACCGGCGACGTCCAGCTAACACCGACAGCCTGTAAAGGGCCGATCGCTATCGGCCGTGGTCACTTCGACCAGGATCTTATCATGAGGGCCGCCCGGATAGTGGCCAGATACAGCGACACGCCATCGGACGCTGAGGTAGCCATAGGTTACCGGAGACCGCCCGACGATACGATGTGTATACTCCTGGCTAGACCACTCGATGAGGAAGAACTGGAAGGGCTGCGGATTTGACCTGGATTGCCCATGAAAGGAGAGCTTTGGAAAAGCCTTTTAACCATAGAGGACACCGAATGTAAGTTATTGAAATTGACTAATAAGTCCTCTGTGAATCTCTTTTTATTATCTCTGTGCTTCCTTCAACACACAGGAGGAGAAGATGCACCCCAGGCATCTGATTGCCGATAACATACTGGATCTGATAGGTTCCACCCCGATGGTGAAGTTGAATAGGATGACGGAACCTGACATGGCACAGATTTATGCAAAGCTTGAGTCCTTCAATCCCGCCGGGAGCGTCAAGGACCGTATCTGCCTAAGTATGATTGAAGATGCGGAGAAAAGAGGGATATTGAAACCCGGGGCCACCATTATCGAACCCACATCCGGGAACACAGGTATAGGACTGGCCATGGTGGCAGCGGTCAAGGGTTACCGATTGATTATCACAATGCCGGAAAGTATGAGCGTGGAGCGGATATATATCCTTAATGCCTACGGTGCGGAAGTGGTCCTCACACCCGCAACCGAGGGTATGCTGGGAGCCGTGAAAAGGGCAGAAGAACTTCTGAAAGAAATACCCGACAGCTTTATGCCCCAACAGTTCAATAATCCAGCCAACCCGGAGATACATCGCCGCACCACAGCTCAGGAGATATTGGAGGTCACCGACGGCGAGTTGGACGCCTTTGTGGCAGGTGTCGGCACAGGAGGGACGATCACGGGTGTCGGAGAAGTGCTGAAGAAGAAGGATCCAAATATTGAGGTGGTAGCTGTAGAACCCGCTTCATCGGCAGTGCTCTCCGGAAATCAGCCTGGTCCCCACAGGATTCAAGGCATAGGTGCAGGCTTTATCCCTCAGGTCCTGAACAGGAAGGTGATCGACGAGATAATCACCGTAACCGACAGGGATGCTCATCTCACCGCCAAACGATTGGCGCGGGAGGAGGGCCTCTTCGTCGGTATATCAGCAGGCGCAGCCTGCTGGGCGGCCCTGAAGGTTGCAAAGAGGATCGGAAAAGGGGAAACCGTGGTGGTGGTCCTCCCAGATACAGGGGAGAGATATTTCAGCATGGAACAGTTCTTCGTTGAGAACGACAAAGAGGGATCTACTGAACACAGAAATTGAAGACCATTATTATGGCAAGGCCGGCTGGAGACAGCAGATATGAGACTTCGTGCTCATCATCTTCTCTGTTTGTACGGATTTAGGGGCCTGGGATATGACAGCAGATTCGTTGCCACCGTCTTCCGGGTCATAGACGGGCTTAAGGATAATCCCCAAACCATGATTGAGATCACCAACAGTGGTGACTTTATCTGTGCGAGCTGCCCCCATTACAGTGAAGATGGCTGTCACAAGAATGGGCATCGGTCAGAGGCATCGGTTAGGAGAACCGATGATAGGGTTATGGAGAAGATCAATATTGTACCGGAAACCACGATCAAGGCTGAGGAGGTGTTCAGGAAGATAGATGCAGCCATTGCCCCCGAAGATCTGGATGATATCTGTGAAGGATGCGAATGGTTGCACCATGGCTATTGTGTTGAGGGCCTTAAAACCAAACGGGAAAGTCCATGGCTGCAAAGATGGGAAATGGGCATTCGTTAAAAAGACTGATCTGGACGGCACATAGAGGTCTACAGGGGGGTCTAAGCGACCTATTATCCCTAAGAGAGCGAAAAGAGGAGGAATAGAGATGGCAAAGACGATAGCAGAAATCAACGAAAAGATCAAGAAGGGCCAGGCAGTGGTGGTGACTGCAGAGGAAATCATCGATATCGTTGAGGAGAAAGGTGTCGAAGAGGCCGCAAAGGAGGTCGACGTCGTCACCACGGGGACCTTTGGGCCCATGTGCTCATCAGGCGCCTACATCAACATAGGTCATGCCAAACCGAGGCTAAAGCTTGGCGGTGGTAAGGTCTACCTTAATGATGTCCTCGCATATGCCGGGCTGGCGGCCGTGGACATATACATCGGCGCGACCGCTCTGCCCGACGATGACCCCAGGAACAAGGCCTTCCCGGGTGAGTTCAGGTATGGGGGCGGTCATGTGATCCAGGATCTGGTGGCGGGCAAGGATGTAAAGTTGTCTGCCACAGCATACGGTACAGACTGCTATCCGAGGAAGAAGCTTGAGACCTGGATAAACATCAAGGACCTCAACGAGGCAGTCCTGCTGAACCCACGCAACTGTTATCAAAACTACAATGTTGCGGTGAACCTCTCTGATAAGATCATTTACACCTATATGGGAGTTTTAAAACCGAACCTCGGCAATGCCAACTATTGCAGTGCCGGGCAGCTATCGCCTCTTTTGAACGACCCCTATTACAGGACCATCGGGATAGGTACCTGCATCTTTTTGGGTGGTGGGGTCGGATACATATTCTGGCAGGGCACCCAGCACAGTCCCACAGTGAAGCGGACAGAGAACGGCGTACCGAGTGCCCCTGCTGGAACCCTTGCCGTGATGGGCGACCTGAAGCAGATGAAGCCGGAATGGCTGGTAGGGTCATCATTCCTGGGTTATGGTGCCACGCTCACAGTAGGCCTGGGCATACCGATTCCCATCCTCGATGAGGAGATATGCCGATTTACGGCGGTGAAGGACGAGGAGATCTGGACCCAAATAGTGGATTACAGTGAATCCTACCCGCAGATGATACCGGGAAGCCTCGGGGAAGTGAACTATGCTCAATTGAAAAGCGGAAAGATAACGGTAAAGGGTAAAGAGGTCCCGACTGCCTCGTTGTCCAGCTATTCCAAGGCCAGAGAGATCGCAAACACGCTAAAGGAGTGGATCCAGAAGGGGGATTTCCTTCTGGCCGAACCTGTAGCACCCATACCAGGCCCTGAGTCAGGAATAACCTTCAGGTCGTTAAAGGAGCGACCTATAGAATAAAGATCGTCCGGTTCGGCCCAATCAAAAGAATCGCGCTTTTCGTAGCGGAGGGTCATGAGGTCGATCTGGTAGTCAAAAGAGCTAAAGTCGTCCGGTTTTGTGCTCTCCCCAGCAAATCCTTTGGGACCCAATGCCCGGTTGTATGAGCATCCGGGCTGAACCTAAACGCCGACAAAAAAACAGATGCCCGGTCCTTCGACTACTGAACCCAGAGCCACAGAACCGTGAGCTAACCATTTGATACAGTATGATACAAATCAACAAATAACGAATCAACGAAACATGGACTCGTCCCCAATTTTGTAAAGGAGGAACTATCTTGGCTGGCAGAACCGATGAGGAGCTGAGAGAGAAGATCCTGCGGCTCAAAGACGAGAGGAATGCCGTTATCCTTTCCCATAACTATCAGATAGAGGAGGTCCAGGATATCGCTGACTACGTTGGTGACTCCCTGGGCCTGAGCCGGACGGCTGCTCAAACAGATGCAGATGTGATCGTCTTCTGCGGTGTCCACTTCATGGCAGAGACGGCCTCTATCCTCTGTCCGGATAAAACAGTGCTTATGCCGGAAATAAATGCGGGTTGTCCTATGGCCGACATGATCACCGCCAGTCAACTTCGGGACTTTAAACTCAAGCATCCCGGGGCTCCGGTGGTCTGCTATGTCAACACCACTGCCGAGGTGAAGGCAGAATCGGATGTATGCTGCACCTCCGCCAATGCACCCAAGGTGATCGGCCACCTCGACGGGACCGGGGAAGTGATCTTCGTTCCGGATAAATACCTGGCTGCTTATGTCTCTTCCAAAACGGGGAGAAGGCTTGTGCCGTGGAACGGCTACTGCCCGGTGCATGTGAAGATCCTCCCGGAAGACTTACTCCGTCAGAAAAGGGCCCACCCCCGGGCCGAGATGATGGTGCATCCGGAATGCACACCTGAGGTGATAAAACTGGCCGATAGGGTACTCTCCACAGAAGGAATGTGCCGACATGCCCTGGAGTCCGGGGCGGAGGAGATAATCGTGGGTACAGAGGTAGGTATCCTGCACAGGCTACGGAAAGAAAATCCAAATAAGATCTTCTACCCAGCCTCCGAAGCTGCAATCTGTCCTAATATGAAGCTGACCACCCTGGAGAGGGTGTTATGGTCGCTGGAAGATATGAAGGATGAGGTGAGGGTACCCGAGGACATTCGCCGGAGGGCCCTGACAGCGGTGAACAGGATGCTCGAGATTATCTGAAAGTCGGTGTTTCGACCGGAGGCGGGAGCATCCAATAATTGGACGGCTATTGTAATGCAGCGCCGGATTCCATTTCAGCCATATATCTCGGCAGTCTGATGGTTGATCAATAGTTTGCCGGCACACATGTGCGAGAATGGAGCACAGAAGAGTGGTTGTGGCCATGAGCGGCGGGGTTGATTCATCGGTCACCGCCGCCGTCCTTAAGGACGAGGGATACGAGGTCATCGGTGTCACAATGCAGATATGGCCATCGGACCACCAAGCCGGACAGGCTGATAGGTTCGAAGGCTGCTGTTCTCTGGCCGCGGTGGAAGATGCCCGATGGGTCGCCCATAAGCTCCATATCCCCTACTATGTCCTGAACTTCAGGGAGCTCTTTGCCCGGAAGGTGATCGCAGATTTTTGCGAGGAGTACCGGTGTGGCAGGACTCCGAACCCCTGCATCAGATGTAACCAGCACATAAAATTCGATGCCCTGCTCACCAAAGCCAGGGAGCTTGACGCAGACTATATCGCCACAGGACATTACGCAAGGATAGAATATGATGAGGCCCGAAGCCGGTATCTGCTCAGAAAGGGTCTTGATGTACAGAAAGACCAGTCCTACGTCTTATACATGATGAAGCAAGATCAACTGGCGCATACCCTAATGCCCCTCGGAAAACTTACAAAGGACAAGGTCAGACAGTTGGCCCGGGAACTGGGGTTGAAAGTGGCGACTAAACCGGAGAGCCAGGAGATCTGCTTTATTCCCGACAACAACTATGGGGATTTTCTAAAAGATCAGATGCCCGAGGCGGTCAGAGCAGGACCTATAATACACAGGGATGGAAGGGTCCTCGGTCAGCATGACGGGATCATATTCTATACGATCGGACAGAGGAGGGGGTTGGGCATCTCCACCCGGAGGCCTTTATACGTCGTGGCCATTGATAAGAGCAAGAACACCGTGATCGTGGGCGAGGAAAAGGACCTTTACGGAGATCAACTCATCGCATCAGATGTGAACTGGGTGGCAGTGGAAAGGGTGAAAAGGCCCACCCGGATCAAGGCAAAAATAAGATACCGGCACCAAGAGGCCGATGCACTCCTGACGCCTCTCGATCACGACAGGACGCATATCAGATTTGAAAATCCCCAGAAGGCGATTACCCCCGGGCAGGCGGTTGTATTCTACGATGGGGATCTTGTCATCGGGGGAGGCACTATACTCGAAGCCGCTCTCTCTGATGAAGTTTCTGGGGAAGCTATAAAAAGAGGGGAATAAGGGCATGGGGAACGAGGTAGAAAAATTTCCCATTGTAAGGTTTGAGGGAGGTAAAAGGGCCGACATCGTGGATGAGGTTGTACGGGAATCCTTCCTCACCGTCTTCCTGAACGACCAGGAGCTGGTTACGTTGCTCTGTACACCGGACTCCCTGAAGTGTCTGGCTGTAGGATTTCTCTTCTCGGAGGGTCTATTAAAGGATCTGGCGGACATAAAAAAGATAATAGTTGATGACCAGCGGGGCGTAGTATGGGTGGAGACCAATGAGGTCGTGGATTCCCTCACACGACTAACCTTCAAAAGGGTGATAACCTCCGGTTGTGGCAGAGGCACCGGTTTTTACAACGTTGCAGATTTCAAGATACGCAAGGTGACTTCCCCAATCAGGGTCACCTCAGAGGAGATACTGGATTTGATGTTCGCTATGCAGGACAGATCACGGCTTTACAGGGACACCGGCGGCGTCCACAGTGCTGCCCTCTGTAACAGACAGGAGATCCTCCTTTTCAATGAAGATATAGGCAGACATAATGCCGTGGACAAGATCCTCGGCGAAGCCATCTTGCAGGGGATACCGACGGGTGATAAGATGTTGCTAACTTCGGGCAGGATCTCCTCGGAGATCCTGCTTAAAGCTGCCAGGAGGGGAATCCCTGTAATCGTCTCCAGAGCCGCGCCCACCGATGCAGCGGTCAGGCTGGCCATTGAACTTGGGATCACCCTGATCGGCTTCGCAAGAGGGAAGAAGATGAACGTTTACACAAATACCCCGAGGGTAGAGTAGGCACGTATTCGAAGCCGGTTCAAACTGTATAGCTTATGGCAGCCGGAGGAGCGAAGGCTTACTGCTCGCCAGAGCTTAACAAGACAAAATTTAGCGGCCCCCCCAAAAAGTGGGCTACGCTCCACCCACCCCACTGCGATACTAAACGGTCCGCTTCGCCCACCCAAATTGCCTCCCAACACCGCTGGACCAACCCGTTCAATGAAACCCTGAAGGTTAACTCCGACCCCGAAAGAATAACTTGACAGAAGAACCAGAATTTCTTATATTTATTGCAATTGAGATTAAATTTCAATAACAATGAGAGCTGAAGAGAAAAAGTTCGAAAAATATCTTAGGTTATGTGGACTCAGGTTCACGCCTGAGCGGAGACTTATACTCCGGGAAGCCTTTTCGATCCACGACCACTTTGAGGTGGACGACCTTTTCGTGAGGTTACACCAGAAGGATTGTCGCATCTCGCGGGCCACTATATACAGAACTTTGGATCTGCTGGTGAAGAGCGGGCTTCTCCGGGAGGTGATCTCCGGCGAGAGGCACAGTCACTATGAACATATCCTGGGGCACAGACATCACGACCATCTCCTCTGTCTGAAGTGTGGGAAGGTGATAGAATTCAGCAACAACAGGATAGAAGAACTACAGAAGAGGGTATGCGAAGATTACGGCTTCAAACCCGAAAACCATAGACTCCAGATTATCGGCTACTGTAACCGATGTCAGTTGGACCAAGGGTTCACATAAGTAATGGTTGGTCCAGGTCCTAAGACACAGCATGGGGAATGAACGTGCTTGAAATGAAAGGATAGAGAGAATGCATGGGCATGGTGCGAGAGGCGGTCATAGATTCCGGAAGGGTGCTGACAGGGCCATCGTCCTCGTTGGCAACCCTAATGTAGGCAAAAGCGTTGTCTTCGGGTTGCTTACCGGGCAATATGTGACGGTCTCCAACTATCCCGGGACTACCGTTGAGATTGCCCAGGGGACCACCGGTTTCCATGGAAGCAGATCCGTAGTTATTGACATGCCCGGCATAAACAGTCTTATCCCCATGTCAGAGGATGAGAGGGTGACCCGCGACATCCTCTTAAAGGAAAGAAGTCAGGTGGTCCTTCAGGTAGCCGATGCCAAGAACCTGAGGCGCGCCCTTCTCATCACCCTCCAACTGGCGGAGATGGAACTTCCTCTGATTTTGGATCTCAATATGACTGACGAAGCCAGGAGCAGGGGCATATCCATTGACAGCCGGCGTCTGTCCGACATCTTAGGGATTGAGGCCATACCCACTGTGGCCACCAGGAGGGAAGGGACCGACCGTCTGGTCAAGGAGCTGTCAAACCCTCGGGTATCAAAATACACGGTCAAGTATGACAGAAGAATCGAGGAGGCCGTGGGAAAGATCGCAGAACTGCTCCCCGAACAACCTATTTCCAGAAGATCATTGGCCCTGATGCTATTGGCCGGGGATACAAGTCTGGTCCCATGGCTCAAGGCTTATCTGCGGGAAGACATCATCACCAAGATTGACCAGATCAGACAGGCGGTTCAGGCGCATTATCCGGACCGCTTGAGCTATGTCATAAACCAGCAGAGGATGGAGGCTGTTGATAGCATAATGAAGGAGGTTTACTCGGTCACCGACAAGACCGGAACGTCACTGGCAGCTCATTTGAGCCGCTGGTCCATGCATCCTGTCGGCGGCATACCCATACTTTTAGGGGTATTATATCTGGTCTATAAGTTCGTCGGAGAATTTGGAGCCGGAACAGCAGTAGACTTCCTGGAGGGTGTGATCTTCGGCCGGTATCTCAATCCGTGGTCGGTCAGGCTGGTGGAGTATTTGGTACCCATAAGTATAGTCCGGGACCTTCTGGTAGGTGAATACGGCCTGATAACTATGGGCCTCACATATGCCGTGGCTATTGTCCTGCCTATTGTAGGGACCTTTTTCGTCGCCTTCGGACTTCTGGAAGACTCCGGCTACCTCCCCAGGCTGGCAACTATGGTGAACAGGCTTTTCAAGATCATAGGGTTGAACGGCAAGGCAGTGCTCCCCATGGTATTGGGGTTGGGATGCGACACGATGGCTACGTTAACCACGCGTATTCTGGAGACGGCAAAGGAACGGATCCTCGTCACCCTCCTTTTAGCACTGGCGATCCCCTGTTCTGCCCAATTAGGTGTTGTCCTCGGTATGCTGGGCACCCTATCTCTCCGTGCAGCGCTCGTATGGGCAGGTGTCGTCCTTGGCGTGCTTTTGGCTGTGGGATTTCTGTCGTCGAGGTTCATACCGGGTAGAGGCTCAGATTTCATCCTGGAGCTGCCCCCCATCCGAATACCCCAGTTCTCCAACATGCTGCTGAAGACCGCCGCCCGAATAGAGTGGTATCTCAAAGAGGTAGTGCCTCTGTTCCTCCTGGGGACAGCGGTCCTCTTTGCCTTCGACAAATTGCAACTGTTGGATATAATCAGAAAGGCTGCATCGCCGGTCATCGTTGGCCTGCTGGGACTACCGATACAGGCGACCGAGGCTTTTCTTCTCGGATTTCTGAGACGGGATTATGGTGCGGCGGGGCTCTTTATGCTTGCCAAAGCGGGCCAGTTGAATCCCAACCAGACGGTTGTCAGCCTTGTGACCATCACCCTTTTCGTCCCCTGTATCGCCAACTTTTTCATGATCATTAAGGAACGGGGGTTAAAGACGGCCTTAGGTATGGTGGGCTTCATCTTCCCCTTCGCTTTTCTGGTCGGGGGGCTGTTGAATATCGCCTTAAAATATCTGGGAGTGAGTCTATGAAATGTGCCCTCTGTGGATATGAATTCACCGGCAAAGAGATGGGAGAAGGAAAATGTCGGACCTGCCCTTTTACAAAGGGCTGTAATCTGATCTGCTGTCCCAACTGTGGCTATAGCTTTGTGGATCCTTCTGGAACCACGGCAGGTATTATCAAACGTTTGTTCGAAAAGGGGAGAAAAGATGGGAAACGAAGCGACCGATGAGCTATTGGAACTTCTGTGGATCCTCAGGGAAGAGGGAGAAGACAGGCTGACGGAGGTCTTGCAGGCCGCTGAAGCGGCCAATGCCGAGGAGACTCTCCGGAATATGGCCAGGGAGGGTCTCATAAACCTGCGGAGTGATCGGGTAATCCTGCGGCAGGAGGGGAAAAAGAGGGCTGAAGAGATCGTCCGTCGCCACCGTCTTGCTGAAAGACTGCTCTGGGAGGTATTGGAACTGGAACAGAGATACATACATCCTGAGGCATGTCGTTTTGAGCACATCCTGAGCCCTGAGGTCACCGAAAGCATCTGCACGCTGTTGGGCCATCCCCACATATGTCCCCATGGCAAACCCATCCCACGAGGCGAATGCTGTACAAAATTCAAGACCGAAGTCAAACCGTTGGTCGTCAGGCTAATCGATCTGGAAGCTGGGGAGGAGGGAACGATCACCTTCATCGTGCCCAGATCCCATTCCCGACTGGATCGGCTTCTCGCCCTGGGGATCACACCTGGCAGTGTGGTTAAATTGCATCAGAAACGCCCTTCTTATGTAATCCAGGTGGGCGAAACAGAACTGGCCGTCGATGATGAAATAGCCCATGACATCTACGTGAAAAGGGGGATAGAAAGGAAAGGGCAATAGATTTTCCTTCGGCATTTTCCATCTCACAGGTGCTCGTCCAGGGTCCAGTTTCACCGGCTTAGAGAACCTCTATTTTCCGCTGAGCCAACCGTGAACAGCTCCTTTTCCGACCTCCGCCACAATTCTAATGATAATTCTACTGCGTCTTGCGAATCGGAGATCTCCTTCGGGCCGCTTGTGGACGTAATTCGATGCTGACCCATTCCTCTCCCCTGATTGCTATCACACACAGCCGACATTCATCAAGAACCTTGAGCATGCCGTTTCCTATGGTGGCGGGCGTTGAAAGCTGTAGTCCATCCACCAGCACGATCACCCTTTTCTCCCCCTCGCATTACCCCTTCAACAAGAATCCCTGTCTCAATACGAAATTGATATTCATAACACCAAGGCCAGCCAACTCCTCTTAATCTTTAACAGGTCTTACAGGTTCGATGTGGAGTCCTCTTGAGTTTTGGGTCACAACCACATCCACGCCGTAGACCGATCTGATGTTCTCCTCCGTGAGCACCGACCCCGGCTCCCCTGCGGCAAACACCCGACCGTGGTTCAACATGACCATCTTATCCGAGTATCTCCAGGCCAGGTACAGATCATGCATCGCCATTATGCTTGAAACTCCCCTACGTCTCACCAGATCGGTGAGGATCTCCAAAACCTCAAGCTGATGCCTTAAATCCAGATTGCTTGTCGGCTCATCTAAAAGCAGAACCTCTGGCTCTTGAGCTAAGGCTCTGGCTATAAGAACCTTCTGCCTCTCACCTCCGCTGAGTTCGTTAAAGGGCCTTAATGCGGAATCTTCCATCCCCATCAGCTTTAACGCCCGGCATACCATTGTTATATCCCTGTCCCCGACACCCCAGCTCAGTTGAGGCCGCCTGCCCATAAGGACCGTATCAAACACCGTGAGTGGGAGGTTGTTTGAGCTGCTCTGGGGGATATAACCCATCCGCCTGGCCAGTTCCTTTGCCCCTATTTTCCCCGTGTCCCTGCCGTCTATCAGGATAACCCCCAAGCTCGGCCTCAAGATTTTGTCCACGCATTTCAGCAAGGTGCTTTTCCCCGAGCCATTGGGGCCAACGATACTGAGTATCTCCGCTTCTTCCACCTCCAAACTTACATCTGCGAGGGCGGATACGCTATCGTAGCTGAAGCTAATACCTCTGACCGCCACTCTCATTTCCAGTATTCCTTCCTCTTTTTCATCAACAGATAAAGGAAAAACGGAATCCCGACAAAAGAGGTCATAATCCCCACAGGAATCTCGGTTGGTGCCATAACGGTTCTGGCTGCGGTATCTGCTCCCAAAAGTAGGAGCGCTCCTAAGAGACAACTGGAAGGCAGAAGAAATCGATGATCCCCTCCGATCATCATGCGAGTCATATGGGGAGAGACCAGACCCACAAATCCGATGGTTCCGGTAAAGCAGATCACGCTTGAGGTTATCAGCGTTGCCAGCGTCATTCCCGCTATCCTCACCTGCCTGGTATTTACCCCCAGGCTGGCTGCCACCTCATCACCGGCGGCCATAGCGTTTAGGTCCCAGGCATATTTTATCAACACAGGTGAACAGGCCAGCAGCACAACAAGGATGGTAAGTGCCCTCCCTGCCGTAGCCCCACTCAAGTTTCCCATCAGCCAGAAGACCACGACATGCACATCTTCTCTCCTACCGATATACTGCAGTACAGAGGTGGAGGCGGAGAAGAGGTACATAGTGGCGATGCCGGCCAATATCATCGTTTCAGAAGTGATTCCCCTGAACCGGGCTAACCCGTATACGAGAAAGCAGGCGCATAAGGCGAAAAGGAAGGCGTTCGTCACCACCAGGTACTTTCCCCAGCCTATAGGACCCACGCCCAAAGTTATGGCAAGGGCCGCTCCGAACCCTGCGGCCGAGGCAATCCCCAATGTGAAGGGACTAGCCAGGGGGTTGCGCAGGATCCCCTGCATCACCGCTCCCGAGACCGCAAGAGCCCCCCCCGCAAGCAAGGCCATCAGGATGCGGGGAAGCCTCATCTGCCAGACAACGACCTGGGCAAGCCGGGTATGTTCAAGGTGAAGGGGAAAGATTCTTCCAACGATTACAGAAAAGGCATCTCCTCTCCCAACCGAAGCTGCACCCAGAGAAGCAGCCACTACCACTAAGGCAAGAAGGGCACCTAACAGAAGAAGGATGAAGAGCATCTTGCGAAAAGTAAACCTCGAGTAAAGTTCCCGGATTCGAACCTCTGCGGTCTCGGTTGTGCTTGTACTCAAGGCCATACAAATATCCCCCTGTATTTCAGCCCGAAAAATCGTTTCAAATACTCTTTATGGACAGACTCTGGATGTAAATCTCTGAATCGCTCGGGATAAAGCCATTTTGCCATGTAAGCAATCCCTATGAAGGCCTGGGGCCCGGTCCAGATGTCGGCAGAGATCAGGTAAACCCTGCTGTTCTTCACCGCGTCGGTTTGGGGCCAGCCAGGACGGCTCATAATTTTCTCTCTAAGCTTTGTGAGTGCCTTTGTATCCTCCACACCGTATCCGCAGGGAGCCAAGGATGGGGTAACCGCCTTCACAACCACCTGGGGATTTTCTTCCAACACCCATTCCGGGCTTATCTTCGGATAGGGAACAGGCTCCTCCGCAGCGATATTGACCCCACCGGCCGTGATGCACATCTGGTGTCCGCCTGAGCCCCGGGCAACGCTGGTGAAGTCACTGTAGCTTTCCACATATACCCTTACCCTCTCCTCCGACTTCAATTGCTTCACCCTCTCCCCCACCAGTCTCAGGTATCTCTGGTAGAAATTAACCAGCTCATCAGCCTCCTTCTCCTTTCCCAGCATAATCCCCAGGGTTTTCACCTCTGAGCAAAGCGACCCTATCTTGTAGCAATCCATACGTACCACTTTTATACCGAGGGGTTCAAGCTTCTCCTCTAACTCAGGGCCGGGATGTCTTCCATAAGCGATGAGGACTTCTGGCTCAACTTCAGCTATTCTTTCGTAGTTAGGGTTATTCCATCTGCCCACAATGGGCCTGCCCTTAAGCCTGTTGAAAAAGCCCGATTGGGCTACGGATTCTGTGATACCAACCACCCTATCCTCTGCCCCTAAAGCACAGATCAGTTCGACCGCATCGCTGTTAAGAACGACGATTTTTTTTACATTTTTAATTTCGGGTTTTGGATTTCGGATTTCCGACCGCTTTTGCCCCCACCCCAAGATAGAGCACACAAGAAAAACTACGGCTATTGTATGTAAGATTTTTAGACGCATTGTGTTAGGGCCTTTCATAGTGAAACGTGAAGTATGGTCGGTCTTCACGCAATACTCATCACGTTTCACTCCTTTGCCTTTCTCACAACCGATACCACTTCCCTTACATTGAGCTCCTCGAGGTTGCAGTACTCTCCATCGGCGATCTGGGCGATCTGCTTGTTGTAGCCGAGTCTCAGGAATCCCCCTCCGCTATCTATAACCACCAGATGGATTCGCCTTTCTCTGATCTTGGTGGCTAAAGCCTCAACTTCCTTCCTTACATCCTCTTTAATCGGAACATTCCCTTTGCCGTCCGATACCAACACCAGGACAGGAATAATACTCTCGTCCCTTTTCAGCTCGTTAAGCAGGACCTCCAGTGCTTTGTTCAGTCCTGCTGGAAGGGGCGTTTTCCCACCCGTGGGCAGCTCCCTCAGGCATTGTGCTGCTCTCTCTATGCCAGAAGTCGGCGGGAGCAAAAGATGCGCATCTTGCCCTCTGAAGGCTATAAATGCCACCTTATCCCGCTTCTGATACGATTCGGCAAGTAGCTCCATCACTGCCCCTTTTGCCACCTCCATCCTCCTCTGGGCACCCATGGAACCCGAAGCATCCACCACAAAGGTGATCACGGCCGCTTTCTTGCGCTCTCTCACCTTCTCCCTCAAATCCTGAGGTTGGACGGACAAGCGCTGATTTCGGATTGGGGGGAGGGATGGGGAAATCTGTAGTCCGCAATCCACAATCCGCAATCCTCTCGCAGCGGAGGCCCGCAGGGTGGCGTCAAGCGCTATGTCGCTTGCATTCTCCATAGGTATTCTGAAGTCCACATATTTGCCTGACCGGGTGGTGACAGTCTTCGTCCGCTTCCCGGAACCTATCCTGAGCTTCTTATCCCTTTTGGGGAGAATATCGGGCTTTGCAGAACGGCCTATGTCAAACGTTTTCTCATTCTTCCCTTTATGTTCACCGGGATTGGTGTGTAGTGAGTGGTTCTCCTCTTCTCCCTCTCTCCCTCTCTCCCGCTCTGGTTCTCGTAGAGGGTTCATTATCTCTTCGAGCTTCTGCTGGATGTCAGGCGGTTCCTCAAAAGCGGGGGCCTTCACCCTATGGGGCAAAACGAAAGAGGCAGCCTCTTTTACATCGTCTTCGGTCACCTCATTTTGCAGGGAAAAAGCGGCGATGGTCTTGGCGCATCTGGCGATCAGAATATCCGCCCGATGTCCGTCCACTCCTAACTCAACGCAGATTTTGGTAACCAATTCTAACAGATGCTCTGGAAGCGTAATTTTTGGCAGAAGGGCCTGTGCCGCTGAGATTTGCTCCTGCAGCTTTTCTTGTTCCGAGAGATATCTTTCGGTAAACGCAAATGGGGCGGCTTCAAACTCCTCCACCACCTCCACTATCCTCATCCGTTCAGGGATATCCTTTATTCCTTCTACGTTCACTTGCAGGCCAATTCTATCCAGCAATTGGGGGCGTAGCTCGCCTTCCTGGGGATTCATAGTGCCCACGAGGATGAACCGCGAAGGGTGCGAAACCTGAATTCCCTCCCGTTCGACGATATTCACTCCCATAGCGGCTGCATCTAAGAGCACGTCAACCAGATGGTCATCTAAGAGATTGATCTCGTCGATGTAGAGGATGCCCCGATTGGCATCGGCCAAGATCCCCGGCTGAAGGGCTTTGATTCCCTCTTTCAGGGCCTTTTCTATGTCCAGTGTGCCCACCACCCTATCCTCCGTCGCCCCCAGCGGCAGGTCAACGACGCGCATTTTACGCTTTTTCCTGGGAAGTTCTTCCCCACTTTCCCGGCGCTGCCTGCAAGTATTGCACTGCAGATTGGCATCGGTAGGATGACAGTTAAAGGGGCAGTCGCAGACCACCTCGATTTCGGGGAGTAGGTCCGCCAAAGCTCGCACTGCCGTCGATTTCGCCGTCCCCTTTTCGCCCTTAATGAGAACGCCTCTTAAGCCCGGGTTTATGGCATTGAGAACAAGGGCCTTCTTCAGCCTTCCCTGCCCGACAATCGCAGCAAATGGTAAAACAATTTTGTGATGGCTCATCGGATCACTTCCTTCCATCCTTCGATGTGTTTCACCTTCTCTTTCCACTCCTGTACATCCTGCTTGGCCAGCACCTTGACGTCTCCGCCCTGGAAATCTCCCCTTCGTTCTTCATCTTCTAACAGTCCTTCAAGCTCCAGATAGATCGAACGAAGCTCCTCTAAGGTCTCCTCTTCTGTCTGCCACATCCCGCGCTGATGTGCTTCTAACAGGCGACGGGCGATTTCCTCCAAGGCATACAGGTTACTTTCCATAAACCAGTGCCTCAGCCCCTTCACAATGCGCTGGTGGATCTGGTCGTAAATCCAATCGGGCACAACGCCGGAGGTGGCATCCCAACCGAAGGTGTGAAGCACCCTGGATGAGATGTCACCAGCACCTTTGTACCCATGTCGCTTTTTGCCTTCCAGCCACTTAGGGTTAAGCAACCTGGTCCTCACGATGCGTTCTATCTCGGTCTTCATATCCCGCACATCTGCGTGTCCTGGATTGCGGGTATCGCCCCAGTAGGTCTTCACCTCTCTGCCCGACAAGGACTTCACTGCCGCAGTCAGACCGCCCTGATAGGCGAAATAACAGCAGCAGTCCAGCGAATCGTGCTCATCGCTTTCAAGCTTGTTGTACGATATTTCCACCTTCTGAAGGTTCAGGGCAAAGGCCTTATGCGCCGCCTGGCCGAACGCCCCTTTGCCATAAGCATACCCGCCCCAATCCACATATACGTCTCTCAGGTCGGCTTCGTCCTTCCAGGCGGAGGCCTCTATGGCGTAATTTACGCCTGTGCCGTAGGTTCCCGGTGGGCTTGCGAATATCCGATAAGTGGATTCCCTTTCGGAAAGCCCTTTCTCTTTGGACGCTCGAGTATGTTTCCTTATATAGTTCATCTCCTCTGGTTCATCCAATCCGGCTATCTGTCCCACAGCCTCGTCTATCAGTTCGTAGATATGGGGGAGCGTGTCTCTGAAAATTCCGCTTAAACGGACGGTAACATCTATCCTTGGCCTTTTCAGATCCTTCAGGGGAATTACCTCGATGCCTCGTACCCTGCCGTTGGAATCCCATTTGGGCCTTGCGCCCATCAGATAAAGAATCTGAGCCACCTCCTCCCCATCAGCCCTGAATATGTCAATAGACCAGAGCACCATACCTACCGACTCCGGGTATCTGCCCTCCTCGTCAAGGAACCTTGCCAGAAGCTTCTCCGCCAATTCTTCCCCTACCTTCACTGCCGCCTGCGTGGGTACCCTCCCCGGATCAACTCCGTAGAAGTTCCTTCCCGTGGGCAGAACCTCTATTCTTCCTTTAGTTACGCTTCCCGAGGCACCTGGCTCGATAAACTGACCGTCCAGCCCCTTCAGCAGCTGCGGTATCTCCCGCTCTACCGCCTCTATCCTGGGTATCAGGTTCAATCCATAGTTGACGACTTGGAGGAGACCCTCTACCTGTTCAGGGTTTCTTACGTCCATTAGTCGAGTGACAAGTGACGGGTGACGAATGATGTAATCGCCGATTTCTTTAGCATTTTTTAATCTGAAATCTGAAATTCGAAATCCCCGATCTCTCTTAGCTTCGGTTATGGCGATTTTCATCAGTTCGGTGGCCAGCCTTGTGCTCTCCTCCAGCAGTGTGCCGCAAGCCGGGTTGGATAGAGCTTCTTCGTAATCGTAGCCCTGAACTTCCAAGAGCTTGCGCCTAATGGAGGGCACCTGCCCGTCGAACCTCAGGATAGAGACCAGCATGTCGACTAAGCCATCCCTTTGAGGGGCTTCGCTCAAAATATGCAAGCCATCACGGATCTGCGTTTCGCGGAACAAAGTGAGTTGAGAATGCAGATAGTTGAGGAAAGCTTCAAAGTTTTCATATTCTCTGTCTTCAAACAGGTTGATCCTCTCCGCTAACTCGGCTATCTGGTCCTGTAAAACCCCAAGTCTGGTATCTTCGCCCAAGTCCCTTGCGTTCTCATACTGTCCCAGAAGCTCTTCTAACTGTTCTAACTCGTCATAGAGCCTCGAAGGGGACATCACAGGGCCCAGATGGTCCACTAAGGTGGCGTAACTGCGCCTTTTGGCAATGATACCCTCAGAGGGATTGGCCACAGTGTAGATATACAGGTGCGGCCTATCGGCTATGGAGATCTCAGGAAAATCTTCTGCGGCTAAGCCGACGCCTTTGCCGGGGAGAAATTCCAGATAACCATGCGTTCCCACATGGACTACAGCATCGGAATGCTGTTCGATCCATCTGTAGGTAGCCAGCCAGTGGTGGGGTGGGGGAAGAGAGGGGTCGTGGAGGACCTTGCACACCTGGCCATCGCATTTTGATCCTGCACAACCGCGCTTCGGTTGAACCACGATATTGATGTTGCCGAACCTAAGCCCGGTGACCATGATCTTGCCGTCGCAGACCATTGCTTCGCCCGGCGGCTCGCCCCAACTGGAGAGTACCTTCTTCCTGGCGGCATGGGGCAGACGGTCAAACCAAGCCCTGTAGTCTTCAGGGTCAACAAACTCCAGAACACCGCCCTTTCGGACGATCTCCTCTGCCGTCGTCCATCTGAACTCGGAGAGGGCTTTCCTCTCCAAGATCAGCTCAATGAGTTCCTTTCCGGATTGAGGAATATTCTCCACCCTGTAGCCCGCTTCCTTCATCTGGTTCATTATCCTGACCACGCTCTCTAAGGTGTCCAATCCAGCGCCTCTGCCCACCGTGGCCTCGACGCTTTTGCAGGGGGCGTTGTGCAGCAGGAAGGTGACTTTTCTGTTCTCTGGCTTTGTGTCTTTTAACTTCAGCCAACCCTTTGCCCTTTGCACCAGAAAATCCACTCTGTCCTCTATTGGAAGCAGGATTTGGTAGCTGCCGCTCACCCTTGGCTCTTCCACTTCGCCCTTTGTGCCCAGAAGGATCGGCTCTATGGTCCCATCGAACTCAGGCTGGGCCACGCTCATCACCTGCGCTATCGGGCCTATCCCCCGGGGATCAGCTCGCCACTGGGCCTGGGTCTGGTAATACTCCTTCACCCCCTGGAGTATGGGGACGTTCAATTCGGCCAGGGGCCCCTTCCCTTGCTCGAGGTCCTTCCCGATGACCTTGGACACAATGAAGAAGGACTGAAGGTTGATCAGAATGTCTATGCCCCGGAAAAGCGGCAGCACTTCTTCGTTTCCCGGAATCTCCAGCCGCCTGTCGCCCATACTGTAGCTGAATATAGGCAAAACACCGATCCCCTCTGCTTCGAACTTCTCTATCAGCATATCGACGAGGGCAGTATCGCCGTTCTGCCACTGAGAACGATAGAACAATAGACCCACCCGTACTCTTTTGGCGAGCGGCAATCCAGCAGCGGAGGAGCGGAGGAGCGGAGGGGAGCCCCCTTGCTCCCTTGCAGGGCTTCGTGGTGAATAGATTCCGTACCATGGAATTTCTTCAGGGGCCTCCGGGGAGAAAGGCCCACCTGCCAGCTTGCCCAGATAGAGGATGAGGTTTTTCAGATTCTGCAGGCCGCCATACTTGTAGTACTTCTCAGCCAGGGCCACCTCTGAGAGGGAAACCGTGCTTTTGGCCATGCCCTCTCCTAAGCAGACTATTGGCCTTTCCCTGTTTGCCTCCAGCATGGTTTCCTGGTGCTCGTACGAGGAAGTGGCATAGATAAACAACACATCGGCGTCCTCTGCAAAGGCGAAAAACCGTTCCCAGTCTATCTGAGATTTGGGCGTGGCGGCCTTGAGCTCTATTTCATATCCTTCCCGTTGCAAGGCCTCGGCAGCCTCCGCAAGGTTTTTCACAGTGCTTCCGCTGTAGCCGATGATGACAGCTAATTTGAACATAGGAGTTGGTGATCGGTATTGGTGACTGGTCACTGGTCACCACTCACCAGGTCTTCACTGTTTATACTCACCCTGGACGAAAAACGATCTGCCAGGCGCCCGGTAGTATTCGTAGTACTCTCTGTCGAGCAGGTTGTCCACAGCCAGCGAGAGCTCCAGATGTTCGGTAACGGCATATCTGATCTTTGCGTTCAGGGTGTTGACGGGGTCATACGAACCATACACCCCTTCCTGGGTATCGGAGTTATCAGAACTGCCGTACACCTTGGAGGCATAACGCCAGGCTAAGGATGCGCTCCAGCCTGCCTTGTGGAACAGGAGCATTATGTTGTGCATCCCCTTGGGAACCAGTTGAAACTGCTTTCCCACCGACTCTGGATCGCCGGGATTCTCTGTAATCTCCGTATGCTGGTAGGTGAGGTTCCCGGAGAGGTGCAGCCAGGGCGTAATGCTTCTGGCCACTTCGATCTCGATTCCTTCTATCGTGCCCTTACCTGCGTTCTGGCGCTGTTTATGCTTCTCTGTAATCAGCTTGTAGTAGATGAGATTCTCCAGCCTGCTCTGATAATGTGTAAAGCTTACTCTTGTGCCGAGCAGGGTTTGATCGAATCCCGCCTCCCACGAGGTGCTGGTCTCCGGAGTAAGCTCTGGGTTGGCCTCATAGACCCTGCCCCAGAACGACCAGGTCTTATACAGCTCATAGATGGTAGGCGGCCTGAAGGCGGTTCCCCAGGAGGCCCTTATCCTCTCCAGCCTCCAGAGACCAAGGTCAAATCCCGGTTTATATAATATACCTACCGTGGGAGAGAAATGGGAACTATTGCTCGCCTCATACCTTGTCAGATTCCCTTCATCTGAGAGCGAGGCATCGTAGTTTCTCCACCAGTCGAACCTTCCGCCGGCAAACAGCCTCAGCCTTTCAATCGGTTTTACCCTCAGTTGGGCGTAAATGGCGCTGGCTTGAACCTTGCCCCCTATCCGAGAGTAAGGCTCTCTGGTCTTTTTGCTCTCTTCATCCAGCCAGTCGGCGAGTTCCCACCTTTTGCTGGCCGCCCTATCCGATCTGTAATTCAGCCCTGTGGTCAAGATAGACCCCTTCCCTAACAGGTTGAAGGGGATGCTCAGCCTGAGTTCCCCCTCGACCGTCCTGTTGGGTTCTGTCCAGTCGATCTTGCCCGGACCTCCCTGCTGGGTAGCCCCGTTTTGGGCTTGCACCCACCAACTGAGGTTATCGTTTATGCTCGCCCTGCCCTCCAGCTTTACATCTTCCCCCAAGGACGTACTATACCGAAGGCTGTAGCAATCGTTTCGGACAATGCCGTACGATTTGAAGAAGTTGTAGGGCTTAATCTTAATATACCTGCCCCCTATGTCCGCCTTTCCTTCGTCCACCGGGTTGCCGTTTTCATCTCTGAGATAGCTTCTGGGGTCACGGTAGCCGTATTTACGCCAGTTGTGGGCCATCCGGAGGGAGAGTTCAGACCCCTCTCGAAGGGATAGGGAGAACTTGGCCCCGTATTGAGCCTGGTCCCAGTAGTTCTTCCCCCCATCGCCGATAAGATAGCAGGGCCTGCCGTATTTGTCCTTTGTCTCCTTATAGCCTGTAACCTTCACCTCACCTGAACCCTCTTTAGCACTTTTAATGATATAGGCCGTCCTTCTGCCGTCGCACCATTTTTTCCCTCCGTAAAGATTAAAGGACAAGCCGCCGATTTTCTCAGAGTAACTCAGGTCCTGACAGAAGGTATTGTGGCTGCCGTATGCAGTTCTGATGGAAACCTGCCGCTCACCAGGGGTTCTGGTGAGGATGTTTATCACACCACCCATGGCATACCCGCCATAAAGAGAAGAGAAGGGGCCTTTCACCACTTCTATCTTCTCCGCCCTCTCTAAAGATATAGCCGACCACTCCAAACTACCACCGTAGGCGTCATTTAGAGGCTGTCCGTCCAATAACACTAAGGTTCTGTTCTCTGCCGGAAATCCTCTTAACGTCACATTGCTGGTGGTGGCCGTGAACTTAGCGCGCTTAAGGTAAGCTCCCGGTAGATATTTCAGGGCTTCATCCGCAAAAGTGGACCTTATGTTTCTCACATCGCTTTCTGTGAGCACCGAAGCACTCACCGGTAGGTTCTCTTTCTTTTCCTGCACCTTGGTCGCTGTTACCACAATTTCCTTCAACTCTGGAACCTCAGCGGCAAGGGCAACGACCTCAAGAAAAACCATAGTCACCACTGAGACCACAACAGCGGTAAGCAAACGGGTAGCTCCCCTTCTCCCAAAAGCTATGACGAACTTTCTCATCGCTGCAAACCTCCTTTCCGTCTAAATCAAATCCCAAAACACCAGGCCTACACCTCCCACACCTATTTCTCCCGACAGGAAAGCACCAACCCACTCCTTTCCTTTATTAGGCGGCCACCCCACATCATCGACGGGGGTGTTACTATTTTTAAAAATGTGTTACCCCTTAATATAAGTCTTCCGATCCGACGTGTCAAGTGTTTTTTTTCATCGTTGCTTCTGCAGTTCTGAAAATTGGGTCGGGAGATGGTTTAAAGGAATCGTTTCATGGCAGGAAAAGGGGGTGAGATTGGCACGTGAAGATATGAAGTGGATTGGGGATCGGGTGAAAAAGACTTGACAACGGCTGTGTATCCCGCTATTTTATGAAGAGAGTTGTGGAGTGTCTTTATGTCGTAACGGACCGGCGGATGAAACTTGTTCATGCGAAGATCATCCTTATCTAATCCTGGCGGAAAATCGGACCTGACTCCCAATGCATTGAAGGTATTGGAAAGCCGATACCTGCAGAAGGACGAGGATGGGAAGGTGGTGGAGACTCCTGATGAGATGTTCAGGAGGGTTGCCCGTGCTGTTGCCTCCGGTGACCCGCTTGGGGGCGAAGAGGATTTCTTCAACATGATGGCAAGTCGGGAGTTCCTTCCCAACTCTCCCACGCTGATGAATGCTGGCACCGACATAGGTCAGCTCTCCGCCTGTTTTGTCCTGCCCGTGGGCGACTCTATGGAGGAGATATTCGAGGCTGTCAGGAACATGGCGATAATACATCAGTCTGGTGGAGGTACGGGTTTTTCGTTCTCTCACCTCAGGCCAAAGGGTGACGTGGTGAGGTCTACAGGTGGTATTGCCTCGGGGCCGGTCTCCTTCATGCGTGTTTTTGACACCGCAACGGAGGTGATCAAACAGGGAGGCAGGAGGAGGGGGGCA
>DTYK01000286.1 GCA_012961925.1 Candidatus Latescibacterota bacterium | reverse complement strand
TCCACAGCTTTTCGTATACGGGTCAAATCACTCGAATGGATCCCCCAACGCCGTAGTACCTCGCTGATGCTACCGTCTCCCCTCGCCTTGGCCATGGTGGCTTCAATAAAAATCTGGCACCTCGCCTCAGCAGACAGGTGTAGGCGTTGTACGCACCACCTCATCTAGTGATCTTTCCATATCCTACCCCTCCAGGTGTTCTTGTAAGACAAATCCGGTAGGAACTCAAGTCGTAGCCTGCTGGGCTAACGGAGGGAGACCATAGGGCGGCCTTAGTTAGCCCAGAAACATTATAATCATAATCGGCCATATATTCGATCTTTAAACCTCACTAACCATCCAGATTTTCAGCAACCCGCAATCCTGTGGTCTGCACATTAAAACCCCAAGACTTAATAGTTTTTTAATCGTCCAAAGAATGTGTGTTATTGGTGTCTCCTTGTCTGAAGGCAACAAGGCCTCCTTGCTAAGAATCATGACTGCTTCGTCCATGGAATCGGGGATGTTAAAGGCTCTTGCCGTTGACTGGAGTGACCTCATCCAGATTGTGCACCTCCCGCCGGTATATTCGTGAATAGTTTTTACGAACAGGTATCCGCTCCTGAGTGCTGCTATCCACCTGCACGTGGCTTTTGCCCTCGGGACAGTCGTTGCACAGGGTATCCTACGCTTGATAGTGGCGCGTCGCATCCCGTATGCGTTCTGGCGTGGTTCATCGTCGACACCGGTATTGATAATCAGTTGTATCTCCCCGTTCTTGATGGCATCGACCACGTGGGGAAATCCCATGGAGACGTTGTTTATCACACTACTTATTATTAATATGCCGTGTGTTTCGAGAATGGGAAAGGTGCCCCGGGTGGCTACGATATTGAACCGTATGCCTTGAAATTGGGATGCCACGGAAAGGACTGGCCTTTTGTTATTGTCCTTGACGCCGACAAAAACCGTTCAGGTGACGCGAAGGTTCTCCCCGGCCCCGAGCGGGGCCTTGGCATAAGGCAGACCTGAAGTCTGAATCGATTCCCATGACCTCCCCAGTAGGTTTCATTTCCGGCCCCAGGAAGGTATGGACATCAGGAAGTCGACTAAAGGGCAGGATCGCCTCGTTGACAGAGACATGGGCAGGAGTGATTTCCCGGGTCAGGCCCGGATCCTTCAGGGATCGGCATATCATCACCTTGGCGGCGGGGCTGGCAAGGGGGCTCAGGTGGCCTTCTTCACAAAGGGAACCGTCCGGGAGGCCCGGTGGTTGACGCGGAGGACAAAGAGCCGGCCCCCTTTTATGGCATATTTGACATTCATGAGTCCCACGACCTTCAACTCCGATGCCAGGGCCTTTGTGGCGGCGTTATCTCATCCATAACAGACGGGTCTGTGGTAAGCGGAGGAAGAACACACGCCGAATCCCCCGAATGAATTCCAGCGGTTTCGATGTGTTCCGTGATTCTTCCGATCAAGGTGGTTTCACCCTCCGAAATGGCATCTACACCCTTTTCTATGGGATCTTCCGGGAATTTCTCAACAAGAAACGGATGACCCTCGGAAGCCATAATCGCAAGATGGGCGAAACCTCCCGGATCCTTCCGGTCGTAAACGATCTTAATGGCGTGCCCTCCAGCACGGAAGAGGGGCAAACAATGAGCGGGTAACCGGTGGCTTCTTGAACAACCGTCGCTTCTTCAACCGATCGGGCCGTACCTCTGGCCGGCTGGACAAGCCCCAGCTTTTTCAGCAGGGCCTGGAACTGTTCCCGGTCCTCGGTAGGGTGGATGCCTTGGGACTGGGTTCCGAGGATCGCAGCCCCGCCGCAGACAGCGGAATCGAAAGATTCGGAGGGGCCTGCCCGCCAAACTGGAGGACGATGCCCATGGACCTCACGGTCTCCACGAGGTAGACCACCTCTTCTCGGTCAGCGGCTCGATATAGAGCTTGTCGGATGTGTCATAATCGATGCTGACCATCCCCGGGTCACTGTTGACCATGATGGTTACGATCGCATCTTCCCGAAGGGCAAGGTAAGCATGAACGGAGCGGTAATCAAACTCGATCCCCTGGCCAATCCGGTTGGGGCCGCCTCCCAGGATCATGACCTTCCAGCGGTTAGACACCCGGGCCCCATTCTCCGTTTCGTGGATGGAGTCATAGTGCGGCGTTCCTGCCCTGAACTCGGCAGCACAGGTGTCGACGAGCTTATTATATACCGGTTTTATCCCATTCGCGCTTCGCATTGCCTTTATCTGATCTTCGGAAAACCAGTTATGTTTTGGCGATCTGCATGTCTGAAAATCCCAAGACGTTTGCCCGGTGTAACCGTCCCGGTGTTAAACTATAGCCTTCAATTCTGACCCGGGTTTCAAGATCCAGGATCTGGCTTATCTCCAGTACGTCCCCAAATTCATCATGCAGGCCACGGCAAGGCCAATCACCATCCCTTCCAGGGCAACCAAGGCCTGGCCCACTACCACCAGCAAGATGATAAGCAGTACCAGTAACAGCGTGGTTTTCAATATATTCATGCCGTCGAACCTCCTTTCGGTCCAGGTGTTTTCCGGTCTTGTCTGAAGCCTGGGATACCGTTTGACGAGTCACCTGATGGCTGGCCACAAGACGCAGGGCTAGAGGCCAAAGGCACCCCGATGACAGGCGAGGTGATCTGCGCAGCTACAGCCCCACCCGACTGAGCCGCCATACCTGCACCGCAAATGATGACCTCAACCCTTAGCTTTCTGTCTCCGCCGGCATGGTCGCCGCCAGGTTAGGGAACCAATGTGCGGATAAGATCCTTATCTCATGAGCGACCCCGACCCATCCACCACCTCAGCAGCCTTTTCGATTGTGTCAAAATCGCTCTCACTTCCCATGAGAATGCCTACTTCTGGTCTGTCCATATTCCTTCTGTCGTAGATAACTGGTGGGGTAGGATTCCCATAGGCCCAAACGACGAATTGGTACCCAGGAGATTCTTATCAATTTATAACCTGAATACTTTAATAGCGTTCTCCCGGAGAATATTCTTCTAGGTTTCATCGCCGGCGGGCAACTCTAAAAACTCCTTCTTACAACGCATGAGTCCAAATCCGTTAGTTACCCAAAGAAGCTCGTCTCGACCCCTCCACAGCATAAAGCAAGCTTGCGCAGGATCAAGATCTTTCGGATAGTAGGCACCAATATTGCCATAGACATTGGGTGCCTCCAAAGCATAGATATCCATTCATCAACCCAGTGCCATCCGGTATACGTAAGAACAGGGGGAAGCTCTGGGAAATCCATGGCAACCTCATCCGCGTACATGGCATGACCCGGTTCGCAGGAAAGGGGTTCTGCCGATTGGCCACTCTGATAAGACACAGGTATTCCCGACTCGAGACACCTGGCTTAAAGGGGGTAACATTTCTTATCATTTGTCACCAGACCAAAGGGAATGGGATGGAACAACACATGTTCGAAGCCATATCCGTTAACTGCCCTCTCTATCTCCTGGATGCTTTCCTTGATCCGGAATGGGTTGTAACCAGCACCCCATACCACCCTGCCATTAGACTCTTCAATTATTTTGGCCATCGTTTCAATGCTAACATACTGAAGGAGTCTAGACTCACGCCCTAACCACATCATAGTTTGTTCCATGAAGACATGTTCCACCCATATCTCATCCATTTCTGCGAACATCCCCTTTACTGAGGACTTACCCAACCCGGCTGAGACCTCCCACTCCTCTCCCGGTTTTAGTACGAGTCGGCGGCGTATACCAGGAAATGTGGTGACAGCCATAGCGTTAAACTCCATAGTATTCAAACGCGTCTTTGGTTATCTCAGGCATCGAATATAAGACCCTGCACACAGTATCGATTGCCCATATTTCCTTCAGTCCATCTCTCTCCTCCTTATAAAATACTCAGTCTCTCCTACGTCGGTCTCGACAGCCCAGAAGACGACGCTGGACATGGCCAACCAGAGCACCTGTTCCCACACACTCAAAGGCTGCGTCTTGAATATTCCCTGGGGGAGGAAGGGAATGTAGACAGTGGCCGGTTGCAGTCCCAAGACGAGAAGTACCGCCATTAATAAAGGCTGATCGGAAAGAACCCCGGGCTTGAACAGGGAGTCTTGGTCCGATCGGATCGTCAGAACGTGGCCCATTTGGGAAAGGCAAAACACTGTAAACACCACGGTCTGCCAGCAACTGTTGCCACTAAAACACCCCCAACCCTGAGTGGCAATTGATACACAAGACCCATGAGGAGTCTCACCCAGATAACGTGAACCCCCAACCCGCGGACAAATATGCTTTCTCCAGGGGGCCTAGGAGGCCCCCTTCATCATACCCGTTTCCTCTGGCTCTGCAGCCACGGCCAGACCAGGAAGGCTGTCTGTAACCAGATTGATCCAAAGGATATAGATGCAGAGCAGGGGAATGGGTAATCCAAGGAACAGCAAGGCGTTTCTGTAACGGAGTCTTGAGCTCCTGTTCCTCTTGAACCCGCTTGGCGATCCTTCCAATCTTGGTCTTCACCCCTGTATTGACCACCGGATCCCTCCACCTTCCGCAGGCAACCGCTATTCCCTTGTACGCCATATTCAACTTATTGCCTAGAGGGATGTCTTCGTTGGAAAGTGCTGCAACCTTCTCCACAGGAATAGACTCGCCGGTCAGCGCTACTTCCTCGATTTTGGGGCGGTACACCTCAATAAACCGCACATCAGCACGGACGACCACACCCGCTTCCAGTAGAGCTAGATCGTCCGGAACCAATTGAGTAGATGGAAGGACAGAGACTTTCATCACGGTTCACTGTGGCCACGGAAGCAGCCATATCCCTTTGAGAGCCTCTAAGGAGGTCCTTTCTGCTCGGTATTCCTGGATGAAGCCAATCGCAGCATTCAAAAGCACGATGACAATAATTGCGATGCTATATCCTTAAGCTCACCGATCATGCCGGAAACAACGGCAGCGGTAGGAAGTGCCAGAATCATAAAGTCCTTGAATCGATCCGGATAAAGCTGCAAGGTGGGTCGTTTCTTACCACTTCGATCTCGTTTCGGCGATTTCCTTGAGACGATTCTTCGCTTCAGGGGAGGAAAGGCCTTCTTCTGATGATTTAAGCAAGGCCAAGACTTGCTAGGTCGTTTTTCTATCCCAACTTGCTTGAACATTGAGCGTACCGTTCTTAGAACCCCTATATTAAGTCATTTATTTCAAAACATTAATGAGACTTCTGGCCCTTCCTCTCTCTCATCTCACCAGATGTAAACTACGTGGCTTGGTCACTGGTCGCCTTTGACTCAATATTCGGTTTCTATGTAGAAATAGGCCAAGGAAAATCTAAAAAAAGGCCAACAGTGGTAGGACTGTTGGCCGAAGTCAGGCTGATATCCTCACTAAGCGAGCCTATCCCCCCTTTTTCCGCCGATTTTGAAAGAGTTTTCAGGCTACGAACGATTAAATAGCTATAGATTACCTATATTTTTCTAAGTATCCTCGCGGTGTGATCATCTTGTTACCGATAACTCTTGTTCGGGAATTCCCCACAAGGAGGATCGATAGCATATCCACACGGGAGTCATCAAGCCGAGAAAGGGTGGTAATCTCTACGGCCTCTCCCTCTCTTGCTGCATTCCTTACAATACCCACAGGAGTGCTCCCGCCTCTGCACCCCATGATCAGGTCTCGTACACGGCCTAGCTGCCAATCTCTCTTTCTCGATCTGGGATTGTATATTACTATTACGAAATCGGCCTTTGCTGCGGCCTCCACCCTGGCCTGAATCTCCTCCCAAGGTGTCATGAGATCGCTCAGGCTAATAACGGCAAAGTCGTGCATTAGGG
>DTYK01000285.1 GCA_012961925.1 Candidatus Latescibacterota bacterium | reverse complement strand
GATGGCCTTGAAGATAGATCCATACTACAGGGACGCAAAAGAAAATCTGCTAAGGCTAATGCGCAAACTCGAAGCCGGGTGGCAGGCGCCAGGCCGACAGGATTGATGAGATCCTATCATTAATAAGACTTGAAATTGGCTATCCGATTCATTATATTGTGAGGAGTTTAGTGCCCTATTTTGAACCGTACCGAATGTTCACTATCTATCGAATCCAATGGTCACTTACAGATCAGGTTCTCAAAACCTTAAGCACTTTGACAAGAAGGTTGTCCCTGGTATCATCTTACTGCTCATCCTTTTCGTTCTCCTCTCCCCAGCGTCACAAGGGATAGCCTGGGCTCAGTTCACCATAGCCCGTCTAAAGTACGGAGGTGGCGGAGATTGGTATAACGACCCGACAGCCATACCGAACCTGGCGAGGGAGGTGAATAGGAGGACCACCGTTGAAGTCTCAGAGGAGGAGGCAGTGGTGGATCTGAAAGGACCGGAGATCTTCCGGTATCCGTTCGTGTTTATGACGGGCCATGGAAACATAAAATTCACCGAAGAGGAAGCCAAAAGGCTCAGATCCTATCTGATACACGGGGGTTTTCTCTATGCCGACGACGACTACGGGATGGACACTGCCTTCAGGCGGGAGATGAAAAAGGTCTTCCCGGACAAAGAGTTTGTGGAACTCCCCTTCAACTTTCCCATATACCACACGTTCTATGATTTCCCTGACGGTCTGCCCAAGATCCATAAACACAGCGGCAAACCGCCGCAAGGGTTTGGTATATTCCATGAAGGAAGACTGGTAGTCTTCTACACCTATGAAAGCAACATAAGCGATGGTTGGGTGGACCCGCAGGTACACGGCGATCCTCCGGAGAAAAGGGAAGAGGCTTTCAGAATGGGGATAAACATCATCACCTATGTGCTGATGAACTGATGTTAGAGGCACTCTCCTCTATCCTCGTCGGTTTGAGACGAAGCTTCGTCAGGAGGTGTCATGAGACTTAGCGTATACTCGTTGATTATGTCGGAGTTTTCGCCTGAAGATGTGGTAACGAAGCTCGGCCAGCTTGGCTACGATGGGGTTGAATGGAGAGTCCATGAGACCGGCCATATCCATCCTGATAAGATCCTCCAGCAGGCCGAATATTTTAAAAAGCTCAGTATCAACAACGGCCTCGAGATAGCCGCCCTGGCCCCGTATCTCGGCCCCGGAGAGATAGAACGGCTCCGCAAGATCTTTGAGGGGTGCGCCATGATGGGATGTCCGCAGTTCAGGGTGGTGGCCCATGCATATGACAGAGAGAAGGATTATAACGTCCTCTATCATCAGATGGTAGATCAGTTTGGCGCTGTTGAGGAGCTTGCAAAGACATACGGAGTTAAGGCGAATATCGAGATACATATGGGCAACATCACTCCCAGTGCGTCTTTAGCCTACCGGCTCGTCAGCAATTTCGATCCTGAGTGTATCGGTGTGATCTATGATCCAGGAAATATGGTCTTCGAAGGGTTTGAGAACTGGAGGCTGGGGATGCAGCTCTTGGGAGCTCATCTGGCCCATGTCCACGTAAAGAACGCCCACTGGATACCGGATCACATAGACGAAGACAGCAACTTGGTCTGGAGGCCAGAGTGGACAACGTTAAGAAGCGGATTTGTTGACTGGCGTCAGGTGATAGATGATCTCAGATCGATCGGGTATCAGGGTTACCTTTCGTTTGAGGATTTCTCAAAACAACTCGACACCGAAGAGAAGATCGCCGATGACCTGAAATATCTGAAACAATTTATCTGAGGAGGGGAGAGAAGTGGTAAAGCTCAGCGCCTTTGCTGATGAGATATCCCCGGATCTGAAGGAGCAGATGGACGCCCTCGAGAAAGAGGATATTCACCACATCGAACTACGGGGCGTATGGAACAAGGGGGTCCTGAAGCTCACCGACAGGGAGCTGGATATGATTGCAGGAGCACTTGATCGTAGAGGTTTCAAAATCTCCTCAATCGGTTCTCCAATTGGTAAGGTCCGGATAACAGACGACTTCGATGCTCACCTGAAGGATTTCAAAAGGGCCCTGAAGATAGCCCGGTTCTTCGGTACGGAGTACATAAGGGTATTCTCCTTCTTCATCCCTGGTGGCGATGACCCGACTCTCTACCGGGATGAAGTGATGACCAGGTTGAAGGTTATGACAGAAATGGCACAGGAGAAGGGGATAATACTTCTTCATGAGAATGAGAAGGAGATCTACGGGGATACCGGCGAAAGATGTAAGGATATTCTTGACACTGTGGCCTCTCCCTTTCTGAGGGCGACCTTTGATCCGGCAAATTTCGTCCAAGTCGGACTGAAACCATATAGAGATTGTTTCACGCGGTTAAAAAATAAGGTGGAGTACGTCCATATCAAGGATGCCCTGCTCTCCGATGGGAGGGTTGTCCCGGCCGGTGAGGGTGATGGTGACGTCAGGCAGATCCTGACCGAGCTGATCGAAAGGGGATACACAGGCTTCCTTAGCCTTGAACCTCACCTTGAGATCGCAGGGAGGAGCGGAGGGTTTACAGGACCGGAGGCATTTGCCGGGGCCTCAAGAGCCCTTAAGGCCATCCTAAACGAGATAGGCGTTGAATACAGATAAGCAGATGCTTGTTGCCAATACCCGAGCTTGTTGGAAGGAGGAAGGCAATGGGTTTAAGGGTTAGAGTGAGACCGAAGAAGGGTTACAACCGGGTGATCGGCCCGGGGGAAGGCGGGCTGAAACTTGTCGAATTCGGCATCCTGAACCTTTCAGAAGGAGATTCTTTCAACCAGAATGCCGACGAAAAGGAGACGGGTCTGGTAGTTTTGTCGGGTAAGTGTACCGTACGGGTTGATGGTGCCATCTTTGAGGCCATCGGCGGAAGGCAGGACGTATTCTCCGGTCTTGCCCATGCAGTCTATATCCCCTGCAAGAAGTCCTATGAGGTTGAAGCCCTGAGCGACGTTGAAATCGCCCTCTGTAAGGCACCGTCGGATCTGGAGGGTGATGCCAGGCTGATTACGCCGGATCAGGTGAACATCAGGTCTGCGGGCAAGCTCAACTGGCGCAGAGACATCAGGGATATCATTGGGCCGGATTTCCCGGCCAGGCACCTGCTTGTTGGCGAGACCTTGAATCCTCCAGGTAACTGGTCCAGTGTACCGCCTCATCGGCACGACTTCAATAACCCCCCGGAAGAGGTTGATATGGAAGAGGTCTATTTCTTCAAAATAAAACCTAAGGGAGGCTTTGGAGTTCAAAGGATCTATACGGATGATCGATCCGTTGATGAGATCTATACGATTGAGGAGAACGACACGGTGATCATACCCGAAGGTTATCATCCTGTGACCGCTGCCCCGGGGTATAGTATCTGTTATCTCTGGGTCCTCGCAGGGGAGGAGAGGGTTATGAGGCCAAGAAGCGATCCCCAACACGCCTGGCTCAGCGATATAGAACCGATTCTGGATGAGATAGGGCTGTGATTCGGCTTTCATTGTCTTGATGACTTCAGATAGGAGGACTTGCCCATGAGCTGGAACGTCTATGTGACAAGGGAGATTCCCAGGCCGGGGATCGACCTCTTGAAGGAGAACTGTGATATCGTTGATGTCAATCCTGAGGATCGAGTTCTGACTAAAGAGGAGCTGCTTGAGAACGTTAAAGGCAGGGATGGCGTGCTCTGTCTTCTCACGGACGCCATCGATGATGAGGTCTTTCGGGCAGCGGAGGGGGCGAAGATCTTTGCCAACTACGCTGTGGGGTACGATAACATTGATGTTGACGCGGCAACAAGACATAAAGTGATGATAACCAACACGCCTGGTGTCCTGACAGACGCTACGTCAGATATGGCCTGGGCCCTACTCTTCTCGGTTGCCAGGAGGATCGTGGAGGCCGACAGGTTCACCAGAGAGGGGGGATTCAAGGGTTGGGGACCCATGCTCTTCCTGGGAGGAGATATCACTGGCAAGACCCTTGGTATTATAGGGGCTGGCAGAATCGGTGCCGCAGTGGCCCTTAAGTCGAAGGGCTTCAGGATGAGGGTCCTTTATGCTGACAAGGTGAGGAACGAGACCCTCGAGAAGGAGCTGGGTGCCAGGCAGGTAGATATGGATACTCTTTTGAAGGAATCTGACTATGTTTCGATACATGTTCCGCTTATGCCGGAGACCACCCATCTGATCGGGGATCGGGAGCTGGACCTGATGAAAGAGACGGCCTACCTGATCAACACGTCACGGGGTCCTGTTGTGGACGAAAAGGCATTGGTCGAGGCCTTAAGGGAACATAAGATCGCTGGAGCCGGGCTCGACGTTTATGAGGAGGAGCCCAAACTAACTCCTGGTCTTGTAGAACTCGAAAATGTTGTGCTTGCTCCGCATCTGGGGAGCGCTACCATTGAGACGAGGACGAAGATGGCCCTGATGGCGGCTGGAAATCTGTTGGCAGGCTTAAGGGGCGAAATGCCTCCGAATCTTGTGAACCCTGAGGTACTTGGAAAGGGGCAGCGATAATATAACATGCAGTCGGGAAGGTCTTTTTCAGGATGGAGCGTGTTTATATCTCGGATATCAGCAGATATGAGGGCAAGGAGGTAGTCCTTAAGGGCTGGCTTTATAACAAGAGATCAAGCGGGAGACTCCATTTCCTTCAAGTTCGTGATGGTACGGGGATAATACAGTGTGTGCTCTCAAAAGCGGATGTCCCGGAGGAGGTCTTCCAGGCATCAGAGGAGCTTACGCAGGAGTCATCCATTATAATCAGAGGCATTGTGAGGGCCGACGTCCGTTCACCAGGCGGGTATGAGCTCGGTTTGACAGACCTCAAGGTTATACAGCTTGCTAAGGATTACCCGATCACGCCAAAAGAGCACGGTATATCATTTTTGATGGACCATCGCCACCTCTGGCTTCGTTCATCTCGCCAGCATGCCATCTTACGGGTTCGAAGCCAGCTGGTGAAGGTCTGCAGAGACTACTTCGAGGCTAACGGTTTCGTCCTCCTTGATGCTCCTATCTTCACCCCGGCCGCCTGTGAGGGGACGACGACCCTTTTCGAGACGGATTACTTTGGCGAGAGGGCCTATTTGACCCAGAGCGGCCAGCTCTACATGGAGGCAGGGGCCATGGCCTTCGGCAAGGTCTACTGCTTTGGACCGACCTTCAGGGCGGAGAAGTCAAAGACCAGAAGGCACCTGACCGAATTCTGGATGATCGAGCCTGAGGTCGCTTACAACGATCTGGAAGACAATATGGACCTTGCTGAGGACTTTCTGGAATACGTGATAGGGCGAGTTTGTGCGGAACGAAGGGCAGAACTGAACTACCTCGAGAGGGATGTGGCAAAGTTAGAAAATGTTCGCAGACCCTTTCCCCGGATCTCCTACGATGAGGCCATCGATATCCTTAAGGAGGAGGGTGTGGATGTCTCGTGGGGTGAAGATTTTGGCGGAGACGAGGAGACGATCCTCTCCAAAAAATTTGAACGTCCTGTTATGGTCCACCGGTATCCTGTTGGATGCAAGGCCTTCTATATGAAAGTTGATCCTCAGGATGATCGGGTCAGCCTCTCTATGGATGTGCTTGCTCCTGAGGGCTACGGAGAGATCATTGGGGGTGGTCAGAGGGAGGAGGACATAGGTATCCTGGAGAGAAGGATGGAAGAACAGAGCCTGCCCAAGGAGGCATTTAACTGGTACTTAGACCTGAGGAAATATGGTACTGTACCCCATTCCGGATTTGGCCTGGGGATCGAAAGGACTCTTGCCTGGATCTGCGGACTGCACCATGTGAGAGAGACAATACCCTTTCCGAGGTTGATGGGGAGGTTAAGCCCATGAATTAAAACCGTTGAAAGGCATGGCGAACGGAAGAGTTTTATCCAGGGGCCTCTGGCATTCAATTAGATGGCATGGTAACAACTGAGATGAGGCTTGCCACCTTTAGCGCAAAGACAAGCATGCATGTTTTGAATATCCCAAGTACAGGAAACAGTACCACCGAGACTGCGATTGCCCCTAAACAGGCACCTATCAGGTCTGCACCATAAAGCAGCCCTGAAACTCGTCCGGCTTTCTCCTCCCCTTTGTCCGGAGTCTGGGTTGATAGATATGCCCCGGTTGCCACGGGGAACTCTGAACCGACCAAGAAGCCAGATATAAGGTTCATGATAAGTAGTATTATACGAACGGAGGAGAGGAGAAAAGGTCTATCTACCTGGGCGTGGAAGGCCAATAGAACAATGGGGAGCAAGGCCGAAAACGAGACGATAATCGATTCTGTTTTCAGCAAGAGAGATCTTGCCCTTTCAACTTTCCCTATAACATGGGTCATCATTAGACTACCGAGGCTCAATCCCACCATAAAGGAGGTAGTCAGCAGGACTATCATATGATAAAGGTAGCCATAAAGAGACTGGAACGCCAATATTAACACCATATTGAACGCTATACCACCGAAGCCTGTAGTAAAAACAGCAATTGGGATAGGGGTTCTCCGCCATTTTCCCAGATACATCCTTATTGCCAGGAATATGAAGAAAAGAAAACCCAATGGGATGAGAAGTGTTGATAGATTTGTGCGTGCGATAGATCTAAATGTGGCACTGAACTTCGGTGAGAAGAGGGAGTTCCAGAAGGAGAGGCTGTAGAACAGTCCCCAGGGAAGGAAGTCCCGGTTGATCTCTACCTGTGAGGCTTCGTTGAGGGACTGAAGAAACCAGTTCAAACGCCTTTGGTCCAGTTTATATCTGATGTGAAAATCGGTCAATAACTCCGTCTCTAATGATCGTTCTTTGAATCTCCGGATGAGAGTATCTGTATCGACGCTTGAAATTCCATCCGAGGGAGATGCTAAGAAGAGGTTGAAATCGCCAGGGATAACCCTCAGGTGGGGAAAAGTTTGTCTGAGGGTCTTATAGATACAGGCATTCAGCTCCGTTAATTCCTGGCTCATGTATGTAGGTGAACCGCTGGAAGTGACCACAAGGATGCCATCTCTTCTCAGGATACGATGTACCATTCTAAAGAACTCTACAGTATAGAAGCGGTTCAACTGCAAAGTGGATGGGGAGGGGAGGTTGATGATCACTATGTCGTACAACCGGTGACTTCTTCTGATAAGAAACCTGCCATCGATATACCTCACATTGACCCGTGGCTCGGTCAGTTCCTTCTCGGTCAACGGTGTTATGAACTTTTCGACCATCTTTATTATTAACGGATCCAGCTCAGCGTAGTCGATCCTCTCCACAGGATGTTTAAGGATTTCGTTCAGGATCCCACCTGCACCTCCGCCTATAAGAAGGATCTTTTTGGGTGAAGGGTGAAACAACAGAGGCAGATGGACGAACTCCTCCACGAAGAATATGTCCGGGACTGGAACGGTGATCACAGGGATGCCGCTGGAGAAGAAGGTGAGCTGATCTTCCGTCTGGGCAACGGCAACATTGCCGTATATTGAATTCCGGTAGTCTCTGAGCTTATAGTTTCCCCACTGCGTCTGGATCGACCGGAAATGGATATCATCCGCCCTGTGAGAAAAGAGGGTGTAGAGGGTCAGCGCTAAAAGCAGGGCAGGGGCAATTGCGAAAGGCGACGGTTGAGGGATCCCAAGATCGTCTCTGGCTCCCTTCCTTTTAAGTCTTCTACTATCGTCTCCCACTTGCCAGGCCAACAGAACGGAGGAGAAGAGGTTGAGGGCGGCGACCGATAATGCAGTCTCTATCGAATGGAGGTGGGGTACGAAGAGATAAGCGAAGGCAACGCCGCCTACTATGGAACCCATCGCTTCATACATGTAAACCCTGCCTATTGCAGGGGCCTGTTTTTTTGAGATATCAGAGAGCATCCTGCAGCCGAAGGCGAACTGGGCTCCGGCTGAGAGGCCCAATACGCCTAATACCAAAAAAGAACAGTAGATTATGGGCAGGATACCCACCACCGTTCCAGGTGGAATGCCCAGGGTATTCTTGATGGTTCTTGCTGCATATACTGCTGTGGGAAGTAAAAGGGAGGTGGCCATCTGAAGGAGGACGAAGCCCTCGACCCTCCTTTTCACCCTGTCCGCAACCCTGCCCACCAGCCAGCTCCCAGTGGCTTCCAGAATGAACCAGTTTGCTAAGATGATTCCGATCGAGAGTTCGTTCCCATAGAAGGCTATCAAGAACTCCCTGATCAGCATCACCTGTGTGACGATGGCGGTGAAGCCCATCAATAAAAGGGCAAATGTGAGTCTTTTGTTCAATTAAACCCCGTTCTTGAAAATATAAAAAAGAGGTCTGCTCTAAAGACGATCAGGGGTGGAGTGTATTTCTTTGCATGGTTTTAATATATCAAATCTATGACTGTATTTCAAGCCCAAAAAGTATCCCTGGCAGAGCGAGGAACCTTTTGGGTCAACTCACGGGAGGTGATCCGATGTCTCACGTCCTTATTATTGTCAGTCTGATTATGGTGTGTACTACCATAGCAGGGTGTAGAGCTATTGGATCCAGCGAAAACTCCGGTAAGGGGATAAAAAACAGAGTTGGGCTTCCGTCTCCGAGGACGGTGGGCACTATGTCGGTTGAAGAGGCCCTTTTCAGAAGGAGGTCCGTACGTGAGTACTCCCCTCAGTCCTTAACACTTGAGGAGGTTTCACAACTGTTGTGGGCAACACAAGGGGTCACCTCATCACAACGCGGTTTCAGGACCGCCCCTTCTGCCGGAGCCACTTTCCCAATGGAGATCTATCTCGTAGTGTCAAGAGTTGATGGCCTTGCTTCCGGTCTATACCGATATGATCCATATGAGAACTCAGTGCAGATGGAAGTAGAGGGGGATTTGAGCAGGAAGCTTGCCCGGGCGGCTCTGGATCAGTATTGGGTCTCTGAGGCGGCCGTCAATTTGGTAATAGCCGCCGTATACGAGCGTACTACGATGAGATATGGGGAGCGGGGGATCAGATACGTTCATATGGAGGCTGGCCATATAGGTCAGAACGTCTATCTTCAGGCGGAAGCACTGGGCCTTGGGACGGTGGTCGTCGGTGCCTTTCATGATGAACAGGTTAAAAAGGTCCTGAAGATCAAGGAAGAGCCGCTTTATATCATGCCTGTTGGAAGGAGGCGATGATAAATTAAGTTCCTTGAAGCACATATGTCCAGGGTACCAAGCCGCCAGGCTGGATGGGGATATTTTACTGGCAATACGGCAGAATAAAAAGGAGGAACATGTACATGATAAGTTCACGTGACCGTGTAAACTTAACTTTAAATCATAAGGAACCGGATCGAATTCCACTTGACTTGGGTGGAAGTGCAGTGACTGGAATGCATGTGAGTACTGTTTACCAGTTGCGCCAGGCTTTAGGTCTGGATAAACCCGGTACACCGGTCAAAGTGATAGAGCCATTCCAGATGTTAGGTGAAATTAAGCCCGATCTCATGGAGGTACTTGGAATCGATGTCGTTGGTTTAAGTGGGATGAGAACTATGTTCGGGTTCAGGAACGAGGGATGGAAGACGTGGACCACTTTCGATGGTACCCCGGTGCTTGTTCCAGAAGGCTTCAATACTGATCCTGAGCCCAATGGGGACATCCTAATGTACCCCGAGGGCGATCGGTCTGCCCCACCCAGCGGTAGGATGCCCAAAGGTGGTTGGTACTTTGATGCGATCGTCCGGCAGCCACCTGTTGACGATAACAACCTCAATGTAGAGGACAACTTGGAGGAGTTCGGCCCCATATCAGACGAAGAGATAGAGCATTTTAAACGCGAAGCTGAGCGACTGTACACAGAAACCGATAAGGCAATCCTCGCCAACTTTGGGGGTACTGGTTTTGGTGATATTGCTCTGGTTCCTGCTCCTTGGCTAAAGTATCCCAAGGGGATCCGTGATGTTGAAGAGTGGTACATCAGTTTGGTAACCCGTCAGGATTACATTTACGAACTCTTTGACCGTCAGTGCCAAATCGCTCTGGCAAACTTAGAGAAGATTTACGATGCTGTTGGCGATCGAGTGACGGCAGTATTCGTGACCGGCACTGATTTTGGGATGCAGACGGGTCCTTTTATATCTCCTGAGACTTACCGTAAGTTGTATCAGCCTTTTCACAGAGGTATCAACGATTGGATTCACAAAAACACCCAATGGAAGACGTTTATACACTCTTGTGGCTCCGTGATGGCACTGATCGAAGATTTCATTGTAGCAGGATTCGATATTCTAAACCCTGTACAGTGTTCGGCGTCTCACATGGACCCTTTGGAACTCAAAAAGAGATTTGGTGATCGGATAACCTTTTGGGGTGGCGTTGTGGACACCCAACGTACTCTTCCCTTCGGCACGCCGGATGATGTTCGCAAAGAAATCCGCGACCGGATCAGAATTTTTGGGCCAGGGGGAGGATTAGTTTTCAATGCCATTCATAATATCCAAGCTCAGACACCCATAGAGAACGTATTAGCAATGTTCGAAACTGTGCGGGAGTACAGTCGCTATCCTCTTTGATGAGAAAATAACCATGCGTTATTGCGTCTGATCATCTAAAGGGGCGTCGTAGAAAGGTTGGACCTCAGAATTGGTACAAATTCGGCACAAGACCTTCAAAAGACGCCTAACCCTGCCCACTCGACCCAAAATAAACGAAATAAGAAGAGCCAACGATCAGATTAAAACCCCCAACCCGCTCAGTGCACCTGGTCGATGGCCTCTCTGTCCGTTCCCACCTGAAGCCGCTAACCCAAAAAACTATTGACAGAAAGGTTTCCTTCTGGTATCTTTATGGTTGACAGATATTGATCTTTTCTTCATTTACATTATTAATAGACTGGTGAGACTTGCCGTTTGCAAAATGAGCAGGAGGGAGGGATAAGGCGCAATGACCCAGATGAGCGAGGCAAAAGCTGGTAGGATTACACCGGATATGGAGCTCGTAGCTGAAGACGAGGATATGGAGCCTGAGATCATAAGTCAGGGAATAGCAAAAGGTGAGATAGTAATTGTTCATAATGTGAGGCACAGACTATCCCGTATCATCGCTATCGGTAAGGGCCTGAGGACCAAGGTGAATGCGAACATAGGCACATCTACGGACTTCATTGATACTGACACAGAACTAAAGAAACTGGTGGCAGCCCTCGAAGCTGGTACCGATACGGTTATGGATTTAAGTACGGGGGGTGATCTGAACAGCATTAGAAAACAGGTCCTTAGGGCATCATCAGTGCCTGTGGGAACGGTCCCGATTTATCAGGCTGCCGTGGAAGCGATTGCCGAGACGGGCACACTCACCGGGATGACGAAGGAGAAGATCTTTGATGTAATCGAATTGCAGGCCCGGGACGGGGTCGATTTTATGACCGTCCATTGTGGGGTGACGCGGAACACCCTTGAGAGACTGAAACAGGAGGGGAGGATTACGGATATCGTTAGCAGAGGCGGGGTGTTTCTTACAACCTGGATGGTGGCAAACGATAAGGAAAATCCCCTTTACGAAGATTATGATAGACTTCTTGAAATTGCGAGAAGATATGACGTTGTCCTTAGTCTTGGTGACGGTTTACGTCCGGGGTGTGTGGCCGATGCCACTGACCGCGCACAGGTCCAGGAGCTCATATTGTTAGGGGAGCTGACAAAGAGGGCCTGGGAACGGGATGTTCAGGTGATAATAGAAGGGCCCGGCCATCTTCCTTTAGATCAGATCCAGGCCAACGTGCTTCTTGAGAAAAGGCTCTGTCATAATGCCCCCTTTTATGTATTAGGGCCCATTGTGACAGATATAGCTCCTGGCTATGACCACATAACCTCTGCAATCGGTGCAGCTTACGCTGCAAGCGCTGGGGCCGACTTTCTCTGTTATGTCACTCCTGGTGAACACCTGAGACTTCCTACTACCAGTGATGTGAGGGAGGGAGTGATTGCCACCAGGATTGCGGCGCATATTGGCGATATGACTAAGGGACTGAAAGGGACGGTGGACTGGGATCTGAAGATGGCCAAGGCGAGGAAGAAGCTCGATTGGAATGAACAGATGAAATTGGCGATCGATCCCGAGATCGTTCGAAAGACCAGAGAGGAGAGTAAGCCAAGGATGCCCGATGTTTGTACCATGTGCGGCGAGTATTGTGCCTTAAAGATGGTAAAAGAGGCCCTGGGAGGTGAGGTAAGGTGCTGCTGATGACTGAAGAGGCGGCAAATCTGACATATCGGGTAGTCCGGCATAAGAAAAAAGGGGAAGATATTCCCAGATGAAGCCATGGAGAGGTTTATCTCGGTTCGTGGGGCACGTGTTCACAATCTCAAGAATATCAATGTTGATCTACCTCACAATAAGTTGATCCTGATAACAGGTGTCTCCGGTTCGGGTAAGTCCAGCCTTGCCTTTGATACCCTTTATGCTGAAGGCCAAAGACGGTATGTTGAATCCCTGTCCTCTTACGTCCGCCAGTTTCTGGAGCGGATGGATCGGCCTGATGTGGATGAGATCCGCGGGATCCCCCCTGCCATGGCCATTGAGCAGAAGAACCCCGTCCGGACCTCACGGTCAACCGTCGCAACGGCCACCGAGATACATGACTATCTCCGCCTGCTCTTTGCGCGGATTGGACGCACCTACTGCCCTGGTTGTGGGGAGGAGGTGAGGAAGGATCGGGTTGAGGAGGTGGTCAGGTACATCTCCTCGTTAGGCGAGGGGACCCGGGTTATGATCTGTTTTCCGCTGAGGGCCGACGATCCACATGATCTTGTGTTGGACCTTGTTGAACTGCGATCCCAAGGCTTTTATCGACTCGTGATGGACGATCAGGTCGTGAGCCTTGAAGGGATTGATGTGGAGGATCTCAAGAAGAAGGATGAAATATTGGTCCTGGTGGACCGGCTCATACTTCACGGAAGGTTTCAGCAACGGCTTGCAAATTCCCTCGAGATGGCCTTCAAAGAAGGTGGAGGGAGGGTGATAGTGATCCTTCCTACCGGGGAACCTCTGAGATTCAGTCAGGCCTTTGAGTGTTCTCGATGCGGTGTGGAGTTTATCGATCCTCAGCCACGGCTCTTTTCATTTAATAGCCCCTTCGGTGCCTGTCCTACCTGCAAGGGCTTTGGAGACATCATCAAGATCGATATGGATCTGGTGGTGCCTGATAAGAAGAAGAGCATCAACCAGGGGGCCATAGAACCCTGGAATACTCCGGGGCACAGTGATATGCTCCACCTTTTAAAGATGGTAGCCCCCAGATATGGACTCGACCTGGATAAACCCTTTGAACAACTGGAAGAGAAGTACATACAGTTAATTAAGGAAGGGGATGGAACCTTCCCTGGCCTTAACAAGTTCTTCAAGTGGCTCGAAAGCAAAAAATACAAGATCGGGGTCCGGGTCTTCCTCTCGCGGTATCGGGGCTATATTCCCTGTCCAGATTGTAAAGGAGCCCGGTTGAGACCGGAAGCCTTGAACGTTAAAGTGGGAGGTAAGGACATCAGCGAGGTAAGCCGGATGACCGTAGAGGAAGTGTACCGTTTCTTCAATGATCTGGAACTCACTCAATTCGAGAGAGAAATCGCACACCAGGTCCTTAAAGAACTCAGGAATCGGCTGGGTTATCTACTCGATGTTGGGCTTGGTTATCTCACCCTGGACCGCCGTTCTTCCACACTCTCCGGTGGCGAGACCCAGAGAACTCATCTAGCCACAGCCCTTGGTTCTCGGCTGGTTGGCTCCCTCTATATCCTGGATGAGCCTTCTATCGGATTACATCCCCGTGACAATGACAGGCTCATAGGCATCCTTAAAGCCCTGCGGGATCTCGGGAATACCGTTCTGGTGGTCGAGCACGATAGGGAGATGATGAAGGTTTCCGATCGGATAATAGACCTGGGCCCAAGGGCGGGAGAGAACGGAGGCAGGGTCGTCTTTCAGGGTAGCTACCGGGAGATACTCCGAAACGGGTCTTCTCTCACGGGGATGTATCTCAGGGATGAGAAGAGGATACCTCTACCTACGGTGAGGAGGAGGCCGGATGGGAGGTTCCTGACCGTGAGGGGGGCTAGCGAACATAACCTGAAAGATATCGATGTGGAGATTCCACTCGGCCTTTTTGTTGTGATCACCGGGGTGTCCGGCTCGGGGAAGAGTACACTCATACACGATGTCCTCTACACAGCTCTTAAGAAGGAACTCGGTTCATGGAAGAGGAAGGTTGGTAGGCATGATTCGTTGGCGGGCGTGGAGAACATCGCCGATGTAATCCTTGTGGACCAGTCACCAATAGGTCGTACCCCACGATCTAATCCGGCAACCTACATCAAGGCCTTCGATGGTGTCAGGGATGTCTTCGCAAAGACGAGGTTGGCCCGAGTGCGAGGTTATACGCCAGGGACTTTCTCCTTCAATGTAGCCGGAGGCCGGTGCGAGGTCTGTCAGGGAGCTGGTGTTGTTAAGATCGAGATGCAATTCATGGCCGACCTGTACCTTAGGTGCGAAGTCTGTGGAGGGCGGAGGTTTAGACAGGAGGTGCTGGAAGTCGAGTATCGGGGCAAGAACATAGATGAGGTGCTGAACATGGGGATAAGGGAGGCGATGGAATTCTTCTCCGATGTCCCTACGATTTATGAGAAGCTGAAGATCCTCGACGATGTCGGCTTGGGATATATGAGAATGGGGCAGCCTGCAACCACCCTGTCAGGCGGGGAGGCTCAGAGGGTGAAGCTTGCCGCCCATCTGGCCGGTAAAAAAGGGAGACATATCCTTTATCTCTTTGACGAACCCACCACCGGTCTTCACTTTGATGATATTGCCAAACTGCTGAACTGTTTTAATCGGCTGATCGAAGCCGGGAACTCGGTTATCGTAATCGAGCATAACCTTGAAGTGATAAAATGTGCCGACTACATCATTGATCTGGGTCCGGAAGGGGGTAATGGTGGGGGTAGAATCGTGACCGCTGGCACACCCGAAGAGATCTCCAGTTGCGACCAGTCCTACACAGGAAGGTATCTAAGGCCATATCTTCAGAAGTCTGGATGAAGTGCTCTATCCAATCGTTTAGGCTGGTTGACGGGAGTTCTGATTTGATATATATTAGCGAAGTCTTCACCCTCAAACCCATAAAGGGTTTTTCACCTGTTATCCCTTTCTTTCCTTTGCTTGCCCAAAGAAAAGAAGGGGCAGCCCGAAGCCTTCGCCCCAACCGTCAT